>JAVWBZ010000131.1:0-5298 GCA_036649255.1 Bacteroidales bacterium | reverse complement strand
TTTTAGAGCAAAAGTATTGATTACCTTGAATACCATTTTTACCGATTCGGAATTAGAAGAAGTTCAAAAACTAATACGACAACTATATCATATCGGAGCTGATGCTTTGATTATTCAAGATATGGGAATTTTACAACTTGACTTGCCTCCTATTGCACTTCATGCCAGCACTCAAATGGATAACAGAACTCCTGAAAAGGTAAAATTTCTTGAAAATGAAGGTTTTAAAAGAGTAGTTCTTGCCAGAGAACTTTCTCTTGAGCAGATAGCCAAAATCAGAAAGCAAACTCAGATTGAACTTGAAGCTTTTGTTCACGGTTCATTGTGTGTAAGTTACAGCGGACAATGCTATCTAAGTCATGCTTGTTGCGGTAGAAGCGCCAATCGCGGAGAGTGTGCCCAGTATTGTCGTCTCCCTTATTCTTTACAAGATACCAATGGAAATATCTTGATTGACAAAAAACATCTTCTCTCTTTAAAAGACATGGATCGTTCCGACTTTTTGTATGAAATGATGATGGCCGGTATCACGACCTTCAAAATAGAAGGACGATTAAAAGAGGTGAATTATGTAAAAAACGTTACCGCCTTTTACAGACAAAAAATAGACCTGATTTTAGAAGCCAATCCTACCCATTTTCAACGTACATCAGTAGGGAAAAGCACTTTCTTTTTTATGCCTCATCCTAAAAAAAGCTTTAACCGAGGTAAAACTGATTATTTCTTATACAATAGAAAACAAGATATTACACAATTCGGCACTCCCAAATCAATAGGCGAAGAAGTAGGAACCGTAGACAAGGTTTATTCTCAATATTTGACGGTTTCCACCAATGCAGAACTACATAACGGAGACGGCCTCTGTTTTTTCAATCAATTTGGAATATTTGACGGATTTCGAATCAATCAGATCACAGAAAATAAAATTTTCCCCGCCGAAATGCCAGCAATCTCTTCAGGAGTAATATTATACCGAAATTTTGATCATGAGTTTGAAAAACAATTACAACATAAATCGGCAGAAAGAAAGATTGCTCTTGATTTGGTTTTTCAAGAAACCTCAAACGGTTTTGAACTACATATCTCAGACGAAATAGGTTCTACGGTTTCTTATCCCATCAATTGTGAAAAAATAGAAGCTCAAAAAGAAGAACAAGCTTTGCAAAACATCAAAACACAACTTGCCAAATTGGGTGACACCATTTATTACGCCCGCACCGTTTCCTTACATCTAAAACAAGCTTATTTTTTCCCGTTATCTCAGTTGGCAGCCTATAAAAGAGAGGCCGTTCAACAACTAAGTTCTCTTTCGACAGAAAAACAACCATTTGTGAGAAAACAGATAAAACCAAATCCATATCCTGCCGTTTCACGTGGTTATACTTTGAACATCATGAATGAGCAGGCAGCCCGGTTTTACCGTGAACACGGCTTGATTGACATTGAACCGGCCTTTGAGCGAAAGCCTGATTCAGAAGTCATTTTAATGTATTGTAAACATTGTATTAAATATGCTTTGGGGTGGTGTCCCAAGCAGAAAAATCAGAATATACCGGATTTTCGCGAACCGTTGTATCTTAAATTGAATCAACAATTATTTGAGCTCACCTTTCATTGCAGTCAGTGTGAAATGACCCTCCGATTTACTACCACGTGCCGTCAAAAATAGTCCAAATTAAGTCTCCTGTTTTCCAAGCTTTGTCAACTGCACGGTTTCCGCAATCATTCGAATATTGGGTTAGATATTGAATAGCCCCTTCTCGATTGCCCTTCTTAATAAGTTGTAAAGCCTTTTCTTCTATCGTTTTTTGATTATTAAAAAACTCTTTTTGCATGGGTTTCCAAGCCTTATCCACTATCAAGTGCATATCTCCCCAGCGTTTGGCTGTAATGGTACCTAATCGATTAAAAGCCCACCAAGCAGCCTCTTTGCTAAAACCTGTTTCTCTACCACAAGTTTTATAGGTTTTCGGTAAGTCTATTGTATTGGCATAAAAAGGCACATAAACAGAAGATGCCACATTATCTAAGGCAAACCAGCAAAGAGCCCCTACCTCATCCGGTAAATCGGCACGGCACTGAATGATGGTAGCATATACCGTAAAATGAACTGCAATAGCACGTTCTCCCCGCCAATGCCAACCTCCATTAATTTTAAATAATTTTAGTTCATCAGATTTCATAAAAGGATTGGCCAGCGGTGAAATAACCGTTTTCCCTTCTTTATCGGTTACCGTTAAATTTTTTCTCATATCATATTCGGTGCCTTCATAGTAATCTTGAAAAACCCGAACCATATCTTCCAGTGTTACCAAAGAGTCTGGCTTCACGGAAAAAGGATAATTTTCACTATTTGGATCCAATTTAAGCGATGGAGCCAAAAGGTCAAATACTCGCCATTCGCGCCGACGACAAGCCAACATAGCACGACTTTCGGGAGCATAGGCATACGCAAAACGAAAAGCCTCTTTTTTCTTATTCCACCAACCCTTTTCCTCTGCCAACGAATATACGTTATCAGAAGCCATAAAAAAATCTTTGTTTTTCAAATCAATTTCTCTGATGGTAGAGGCATTGGCATTTACGGCAATATGATCGTCGGGAACACGTTGAGCAGCCCAAACAGCTCCCAATTTTCCTTTTCCCGGACCTAAAATTTCAAGATGCCACACCTCGTTTTTGTCGGCAATGGTTAAGCATTCTCCCGCATCAATCCACCCATATCTTTTCAATAAATCTCCCGCCATTTTGATAGCCTCGCGAGCGGTTGTACAACGCTGTAACATTAAACGACAAAGGCATTGGCAATCAATCAAACCACTGTCAGACTGCAACTCAACTCTCCCGCCAAAAGTAGATTCACCAATTGCAAGTTGTTTTTCATTTATGCAAGGATAAGCCGTATTCAAAAATTGATAGGTATGAGCTACTTGCGGAATGGCTCCTATTTCAATATTTTCGTACTTGGCCCACTGCCTTTTATATATCTTTTCCATAGCCCCAGTAGGATAATCGGCCGCTTTTTCTACGATTATATTGGTTCGAGTACGATGGCTGTCATCAGTATGGGAAGTCATAACCGACCCATCGGCCGAAGCCTTTTTTCCTACCGTTATGGAGGTACATTCCATTTTATCTATTTCATTATCAGGTATATAATATTGCGCAAATAACGACATGGTGCAAAATACCAAACACAAGGTAATCAACTTTCTCATACTTCTATTTTTTAGATCGCAAAGATAACTTATTTATTAAAATAGATCGATAAAAATGAGATTTAAAAGATCTTTTCCATCAAAAAGCGTCTTCTGTCTCTTTATTTTTTTAACCATTTTAATTATCAAATATATTGATCAATTGAACGATCATCCAAGTGATTAAAAGTAATTCTATTACTGTTTTTTGGAAGAACATTAGGGAATTTGGCAAAAATAGATAGTTCTACAACACCTCTATAAATCCTTAATAATTAAAAAAAACTACACTTTGTATTTTGTATGAAAAATAGTGTTATATTTGCATTTTATTTTTCACAATCTACTATATTTAAATAGTTTAATGTCAAAATAAAAATTAACAAAACTAAGAAAATTATTCTTTAAACAAAATAAAAAATAATATTTTTAAAATTAAATTATGAAAAATAGTGTTAAAAAAACAATGTTTTTATTTCTGATTATTTTTACCTTCATTTCTTGTAACAAAGAGGATTCTAATATCCATAATCAACTTCATTTAAAGAATGCCGCCATTGCATCAGAACTATTGGAAGATCCTGAAATAAAGAGTATGTTGTCAAAATTAGCTTTTTACAGCATCCAGGTAAACAAATATGGAATTTTAGAGTTTAATTCGCCCGAAGAGGTGAATGCTGTATTGGACATTTTACAAGAATACAGCTTCAAATTCAATGATATTGATACGTCAAAACACTATCCAAACGATCCTGTATTATTTGCTTTTGAATCGGCTTATGGTTTTTCATCCCTACGTGCCTCCATTGAAGAAGAGGTTTTACTTTTAGAAGAACAAAATAAATTAAATTCTGACCACGATCCGGATGATCATTATATTGTAAGCCCTTATTTAAGAACACTTCTTACACCAACTTGCGAAATGATCGTTAACGGATTGATATGTAAGTATTTTGATAATTTTGGAGTAGGAATTATGAACTTTGATTATGAGGCTTTATCGGCATTAAACAAAATAGCCGCAGCGTCGAATGTGATAGAAAGCAATATTTTGACATTTTGTTCTTCCAATCAGAATGCCTTTCTCTTAAGTGAAACAGCACCACAGTTGGCAGCCGATTTCTCTTATGTGAGAGATCCCAAAAATCCTTTCAAAGTTTATTTTATAAATCATTCATATAGTGAGAATTACAAAGATGCAACTTATTTATGGGATTTTGGAGACGGCTCCAATTCTACCGAAAAAAATCCAACACATCTTTATTCTGACGCATCAGATTTATATGATATAACTTTAACGATACATCTTCCCCAAAACACTCCATCCGTCATAAGCTCACATCATATAAAGAAACAAGTTTACATCAAAGGATGTCAGGCTAATTTCTCATACACAAAAGGAAGTAATGGACAATGTACTTTCACTTCTACCTCTTCTGTTGATGGGAATATCACTCATTACAAATGGTTGATAGGCGACGGGGCTTCCGAATACACCACCACTTCTCCCACTTTTACCCATCAATTCAATCATAATGCCACTTTTCATGTTAGATTAACCATTTATACTGATCAATATTGTTCCTCCGCTTACATGCAACAAGTACAAATTACCAATTCAAATGTATGCTGCAAAGCAAACGCCAGAGAAGTTGAAAAAGAGATCCTTTTGTCTAATGGTGAAAAAAAGGTGAAATCTGTTATCAGAGTCACCAATCTTTGGCCATTTCACCGAATTTGTTCACGTGTAGTACATTATAAAAAAAAGAACGGCAACAATTATGTAAGAGAAAAAGTGAATGGAATGGTTACTGGGGTTACTGGACTTATTTATCGATATAATTCAGGAGATGACGAATGTGGACAAGTTGAAGATTGTACATTATTTACACCTCTGAAATATAATAGATCTGGTATAACATACGATTACGGTGTAGGTATTCCTTTTCGTGTTAGTAAAGAATCACTTCAAGCGCGCTTTCAATTAAGATATAACAGTAATGGAAACTGGATTATCGGAGACGGGCCCAGCATACACCAAGAATCATGTTCTCAATAAGGAATCAGCATTATGAAAAAGAAAATATTGATAACAATCATC
>JAVWBZ010000130.1:5007-5304 GCA_036649255.1 Bacteroidales bacterium | reverse complement strand
ATGATTGCTATCTGTAGAACTGCTGTAGAAATATAAAGAACCGGGAGCACTATAGTTAGATGAAGTAGAAATATAATGATAGGTTGATGTATTGTTGGCTAACTTGCTCCAACAAACAGGATAGGCATTTTGTCCCGTACCACACGTATCAAAAGATTCTTCATAAGGCACAGAATAATAAGGACAAGCAGTGCTAAATTTTCTCTTCACCCATCCGCTTTCATTACCGGAAACGGTACATTCCGATTTTACTCTTACATCATAGTTTGTTGAAGCAAAAAGATTTGTAAGCAAAAA
>JAVWBZ010000130.1:1547-4997 GCA_036649255.1 Bacteroidales bacterium | reverse complement strand
TTACCAAGATTTCATCACTCCAAACTTCTTCCGTAGCTAATTTATATTGCAGAACCCATGAAGAGGTGCTTGCATGACGATTCCACATAATAAGTGCTTCATCAGTAAGAATATCCAAAACCGTCAAGTTTAATGGAGGAAAACAGTAACTTGCTAACGGTGATATATTAAGTTTAATATTGGCACGATCATTAATGTTGTTGGAGGTAGAAATAAGATTATCTCCAGGTGCGGTATTGTCTTGTCTCACTGCCCAATGAGATTTATCTTTCGTATGATAATAACATGAAGTAGGACAACCTCCCGAGATAGAACAACCCTGCCCCTAAATCAAAACCATCAGTTTTCTATTCGTAGAATATTGAAATGGGGTCTCAAAAATAAACGTCTTCCATCCAGTAGGAGCAGAAGCAAGAGCCGTATTGGTATAAACCAATTGCGCACCCGCTTTTAGAGTATTCCAATTGGTAGAAGCAGGCAGTACAGTATCCGAAATTTCTTTCAGATAAATTTTAAGCTGAGCGGTTGATCCGGAACTTACCGAGCTAATTTGAAAAGCAAGAGAAGTAATCACTCCCTCTTCCTGAATTTCGGATGCACAATACAAATAGGCTTCTCTGTTCCAACCGAACCAACCAGGAAGCGGAGCCCTAAAATCAGATGTACCAGTACCAATTTGTATCTCCGTTTGAGCAGAGGTAACAAACGGCATAAAAAACAAAATCATTAAGATTCTTAGTAAAAAATTTTTCATGCAATAAACAATGTTTAGTTAATAATATTTTTGAATTAAAAAAAAGTATTCTTTCTCATCATTTTGAAGGGGGCAAATTTAAGAAAAATTCGATAAAATCAAACCAATGATGATCAATATACCCTCAAAAAATCATCTACCACTCTAACCATCTCTTTTTGTGCTATTTTAAGATCTTCATTCACGACTATAACATCAAATTGATCGGCAAAAGAGAGCTCATAAGAGGCTTTATCCAATCGTTTTTTTAGTGTTTCGGGAGTTTCCGTTCCCCTATAAAGTAACCTTTTTTCTAGTTCCCGAATAGTAGGAGGTTTTACAAAAACAGCCAATGCCTGATCACCAAATTGTTGCTTTATATTTAATCCTCCTTTCACATCTACATCAAAAATCACATGCTGTCCTTCATTCCAAATACGATATACTTCCGATTTCAAAGTACCATAAAACTGATTGGGATATACCTCTTCCCATTCTAAAAATTCATTTTGGGCAATTTTCTGTTTAAACTCCTCTACAGAAAGAAAATAGTAATCTTTCTTGTCTTTTTCATTCTCTCTTTTAGAGCGACTGGTGGCTGAAATTGAAAAAGATAAATGAGTTTGATATTCCAATAAATATTTCACAACTGACGTTTTTCCCGCTCCTGATGGTGCAGATACAATGATAAGTTTTCCTTTCATAATTCCTTAGTTTAAGTTTGCAAAAATAGTGTATTTTTGCAATCAAAAATTTGTATGATGCTCATTATTGGAATCACAGGAACTCTTGGTGCCGGTAAAGGAACCATTGTAAATTATCTTATAAGTCAATACCATTTCCAACATTTCTCTGTTCGTGGTTATTTAATCAAAGAGGCGCAAAAAAGAAAGATGGAAATTAACAGAGATACATTTGTCTCATTGGCCAATGAATTACGAGCACAACACAGCCCTTCTTTCATTATCGACGAATTGTATGAACAAGCTCTTCTTTCCAAACAAAATTCTATTATAGAAAGTATTAGAACTCCCGGAGAAATAGATTCTTTGCGTAAAAAAGGGAATTTTATCTTATTGGCGGTAGATGCCAACCCGAACCTACGCTATCACAGGATTACAGCCCGAAATTCGGAAACCGATCATGTCTCTTTTCTTACTTTTATTGAAAATGAGCAGCGGGAAATGAATTCTACAGACCCCAACAAGCAAAATCTTTCAAAATGTATTGCAGCCGCCGACTATATTTTAGAGAACAATGGCAATTTTGATGAACTACATGCACAAATTGATCACATAGTTGATAAATGCGGAATAACAAATAGATAATAAAATTATCGTTAAAACAACACAAAACAACAAAGATAATTATACAGAAATGATGCCGGAAATACCTCAACAAAATCGTCCTTCATGGGATGAATATTTTATGGAAATAGCCAATACGGTAAGCAAGCGTGCCACCTGTGACCGTGGGCGCAGCGGTTGCGTCATCGTACGAGATCGCCAAATTTTGGTTACTGGATATGTGGGATCGCCCAAAGGGTTACCTCACTGCGATGAAGTAGGGCATCAGTTCAAGCAAACCTTGCATGAAGACGGAACCGTAACCCATCATTGCGTAAGAACCGTACATGCTGAACAAAATGCTATTTGTCAAGCTGCCAAATTAGGAATATCTCTACAAAACAGCACCCTATATTGCAGAATGACTCCTTGTCGCGTATGTGCCATGCTCATCATTAACTGTGGGATTAACCGGGTCGTTTGCGAGAAAAAATATCATACCGGAAATGAATCAGAAGAGATGTTTAAACAAGCTGGGATACAATTGGAGTTTTTTTCGGAAGAAATCGTTCAATACGAAAAGCAATAAAATTATTGTACTTTTATTTTTTGTCCCACTGTAATGGTAAAACCATCTGTAATATTATTGATCTTTAATAATTTATCTACGGAAATATTATACATTCGTGAAATTTTATACAGGGTGTCACCTGGTTTTACCACATAAAAACCGGAAGTCGTTAGGGTGGCATCTTCTGTTTTATTTTCCATTTTTTGACCGGATTCGGGAGAGATATTGGAAATAACAGACGTATCTTCTTTCATTAAGGGAATAGGTTTTATGTTGAAATCGGATTTTTTAAGCACTAACGTATTCCCCATCAAATCTTCGGTATTAAAATCTATACAAAAAGCAGGATTAAAATATTCGTTCAAAAAGCGTATCTCAAAATGCAGCATATTGATAGGTGCATTGCCCGTATTACCCGAAATTCCAATAATTTCGCCGGCTTGAATAATTTGGCCGGGTCTAACATTCAGTTGATGAAGATGGGCGTAAATCGTTTCCAATCCATTATAATGTCTTACTACTACCGTATTTCCATAATCACCATAGTTTTTTGCCATGCGCACCACCCCGTCAAAACAACTTTTCACTGGTGCCTGGGTCGGTAATTTCAGGTCTACTCCCGGATGAAATTTTCCTTTTCTTGCGCCGTAATCCATATAAAGCTGCCCCATACAAGGAAATACAAAATCATTGTTATTACTTTGAACTAAAATAATTCTCAGTTGGTCTTCGCTAAAAGGAATTTCAAGCACCTCACTTCTAATATTTTCCACATCCCAATATTGGGAATAAAGATCATAGCCCGGAATTTGATAAGTTTCTGTAATAAAACTATAGGAAGAGAAATTATTTTGACTGGT
>JAVWBZ010000130.1:0-1537 GCA_036649255.1 Bacteroidales bacterium | reverse complement strand
GGAGTGTGCTTTTCGTACTGTTTCTCAAAGCAATATTCTGGCTATTTTCATCTATATCAACATTTTGAGCAGATGTAAAAAAAGAAAAAAGACAAAATAAAATGAATAAACAATATGACATAGTTCCCTATTTTAATTTTTCAACGATATGGGTAGTAGAGAAACCTTCTACAAAATCAATTGTTTTCACACTTCCTCCATGACTTAAAACCAGTTCTGCTCCCACTATCTTTTCTATTTTATAATCACTTCCTTTAACAAGTATATCTGGTAAAATGTTTTGAATCAAATGAAAAGGTGTTTCTTCTTCAAAGAAAATAACATAGTCAACAGATTCGAGAGCCGATAATACTTTGGCTCGTGCCAATTGATGATTGACAGGACGAGAAGGTCCTTTCAACTTTGTTACCGAACAATCGGTATTGAGCCCCACCACCAAAAGATCTCCCAAATTACGCGCTTTTGCCAAATATTCAACATGTCCTGCGTGTAAAATATCGAAACAGCCATTGGTAAATACGACTTTTTTATCGGGGAAAAAAGTTTTACGGGCACATAGAAAATCATCTATGTTAACCATTTTATCTTCCATATATTGAATATGATTTTTCATTCTTTTGGCATGGAAGCATTTTGGGTGTTTCTTTTTGAAAAAGGGGCCAATATCAAAGCAGCCAATCCGAAGATAATAATCATAACCGACTGTGCGCTCCAACCAATCCAGCCAGCTGCCAGTGCCGCATTATAATCAATGCCATAAAGCACCAAGATTCCTGCCACTATTAAAGGATAGGCTCCCAACCCACCTTGTGCCACCATATACCCTATCGCACCGAAAACAAGAACTGAATAGGCGGGTACAGGGCCCAAATCACGCAAATAATCAAAAGCAAAAAAACAGATATAAACCCCGAGAAAATAAAAAAACCATAACAAAAAGGTGTATAGAAGGAACAACCAAGGTCTTTTTAAATCTTTAATGGAAACGAGGCCCTGCCAAACTCCCAACACAATATTTTTTACTTTGACAAAAAAAGGAATTTTGCCCCACCAATTTCTGGTAAAATAGATTAGCAATGCAAATAAGATGACGCAAGCTCCCAAAATATAGAGAAAATAATTGCTAATAATAGACATTCCCTTTTGTTCCATCCATGCTCCCAATGAAAGTCCAGATTCCTTATCCACGACCAGATGAGACAAAACTGAAGTATTCAACCAAATGGCCACCACCAACATCAACAACCAACAAACCACATCGAAAGCACGTTCGGTAACCACCGTACCGAGTGTTTTTTGAAAAGGTACATTCTCATATCGCTGTAAAAAGGTACAACGCAATACTTCTCCCAAGCGAGGAAGTGCCAAATTGGCAAGATAGCAAACCATCACCGAATAAAAAGACATGCTTTTACGTACTTTATAATTCAGCGGTTCTATTAATAAAATACTCCTCAAAGAGCGTATATAGTGAGAAAAGGCTCCTATAATGATTGACAAAGATAGAAACATCCAACTTACGGGGTTATTGACCGTA
>JAVWBZ010000129.1:0-5318 GCA_036649255.1 Bacteroidales bacterium | reverse complement strand
TTTTAAAATAATCTTGATGCCATTTCCCTTTCAATGGAAAACCTTCACCTTTCACATCAAATTGTGTATGTTGAAATAAATTGGGAAAAGTTTCATTCTCGGCAAATCTTGCCAATTTATGTTTTGCCATATACTAAAATTGTTGAATTTCTATTAATTTACTATATTTACCTTCTTGAGCCATCAAAGATTGGTGCGTACCACTTTCCACAACAACACCTTCATCCAATACATAGATCATATCTGCGTTCACAATGGTCGACAAACGATGTGCAATAACAATAGCTGTTCTATTTTCCATAACATGATCCAATGCCTCCTGAACCAATTTTTCCGATTCAGAGTCCATCGCAGAGGTAGCTTCATCCAACAACAGGATCGGTGCATTTTTCAAAATAGCCCTGGCAATACTAATCCTTTGTTTTTGCCCTCCCGATAAATTAACCCCCCTATCTCCAACATTTGTTTCATAACCTTGCGGTAATTGGGAAATAAAATCATCAATATTGGCCAACTTTGCAGCTCTTATCACCTCTTCTCTTGAAACTTCTTTCCTCCCAAATGCGATATTACCATGTATCGTATCATTAAAAAGAACAATATCTTGAGACACAATAGCAAATAAATTCCTCAGATCATCAATAACCAAATCATGAATACAATGTCCGTCGATCAAGATCTCTCCTTTTTGCGGTTCATAAAATCTCAACAACAGATCGGCCAGTGTTGATTTGCCTGAACCAGAAGGCCCCACCAAAGCCACCAGCGATCCTTTCCGAATGGTGATATTAATGTTTTTCAATACTTCCACCTCTTCATAGGCAAAAGAAATATGCTTGATTTCAAGAGCATGGTCAAAGCTCGAAATTGCACGCGCATTTTTAGTTTCCACAATGACCTCTTGAGCATCTAAAATATCATTAATTCTATCAATAGCCGACAATCCTCTACGATAGTTAGAAAAAGCAGTAGATATAGTTTTAGCAGGATTAATAATTTGGGTAAACAGAGCAATATAGGTAATGAAAAGTGCCGGAGTCAGAAAAGAGGTAGAGTTTAACACCATACTTCCCCCGAAAACAAGGATGATCATCACCACCGTTACTCCCAAAAACTCACTCATAGGAGAAGCTAAATCTACTTTGCGATAGATCTGTTTTTGCAAGTTTGTAAAATCATCATTTTGCCTTTCAAATATTTTTTCAACATGTTGTTGGGCATTAAATCCTTTTATAATTCTTAAACCTGCAATGGTTTCTTCCACATGCGCCAACAATTCACCCAATCTATTTTTAGAATTCAACGATTTTCTACGCAACGATTTTGAAATTTTACTTATTACAAATCCTGCTATCGGTAAAAGCAATAATACAAAAAAAGACAATTGATAACTTATGCTAAAAAGAGCGAGCAAATAAACAATCACCGTAAGTGGTTCGGTAAGCAATTGCTGCATGGATTGTAAAACGGTGAACTCTATTTCCTGAGTATCATTCACCGCCCTGGAGATGACATCTCCTTTTTTTTTCATACCGAAATATGCCAGCGGCAAAATCAATATTTTATCATACAAGTCGTTTCTCAATGTTCTAATCAAATCGCTTCTCAATGGAGCCATCAGCCATTGTGCCAAAAATAAAAAAAGGTTTTTAAAGAAGAATAAAATGACAACTAACAATACCATTCCCATCATAGATTGAGACATGGAGTGAATGTCAACAAAATGAGAAAGAATAGAAACAAAATATTGTCCACTAAAGCTCAACTGAGAAAGATCATGCTTAAATAACAAATTAACAAAAGGCTCCAATATCATGAGAGACAGAATAGAAAAAAGCACGGAAATAAAATTAACAAAAGTCACCAATAATAATTTCCATTTATAAGGAGCTATCAGTGATATTAAATTATGTTTTTCATTTTTCATTTCTATCCTATCTTTAAAAGATCTATTTTAAAAAAAAAGGAGTTACGTAATGGAACGCAACTCCTTAGAATATATTATTTATTTCTATTATTCATTAATGATAAGTTTCTTCGTCATTACTGCATCATTATTCATGATATTGATAAAGTAAATACCTTGAGACAATCCGTTTAATGAACGTTCATATTTATAATAATCATTGGTAATATTAACCGTTTCAGCATTGATCACTTTACCGTTCATATCAGCAATTCTAATAGTAGTATTGCCTCTTACACCATTGATAATAACATTAATATTGTCAACAGCAGGGTTAGGATAAATAGAAGCAGTAGGTTTATTGATAGAAGGAGCCATTGATGATGGTACTTCAGGGGCAGGAATTGCTGCACCAACTACTTCAATAGTCATAGTATCGGAAGCAATTACAACATAAGCTCCATTCAAAGTAGCATCTGAATTAGTACCACCAATAATAAGTGTACCATCCATGGTTTGATTCCATATTTGAGCTCCTGCACCAGCTTTTACAATATCATATACAATTGTATAAACACCAGGTTTTAAGAATTTTGACATATTTGCATCAATATTTCTATTAGATAAGAAATATAAGTACAACCAATCATAATCATAACCGTCATTTAGGAATCTGCCATTAGGAATATGACCAACACTAGATTTATGATAAGAAGTTAAATAAGCAGATGATGGGTTATTAGGATTATACAATGCTGAACAATCTGTGACATCAAATAAATAACGGCTATTCCATTCTGTAGAAGTAACTCCAGTTTGTGTAATAATATTTTGTAAGCAACGTGTTATAGAATCTGCCGGAAGTACTTCGCCATTCAATAAGAACTGATAATGCATAAATACTTTTTCATTTTGATTCCAACATCTGTCATCTATGATCATAGAGAAGTTAGCAGGCTCGTTTACATTAATGGTAAGATGTCTGCTTTCCGGATTGATCATAAAGATCGGATAATTATGTTTTGTAATAGTGGTAGTTTGTCCTTGAGCCGGAGCTGATACACAACCATGTTCATCTTCCACTGCAACCGTATAAGAAGTAATAGCTTGAGCAGGATATACATTAGATGCTATAGAATCAGGGAATACTTTATAGATAGAAGTAAACATGGTATCAGTGTGAATGCCATAAGTCCAATAATAAATAAAACTGTTAGAAGTTTGGCTGGTTGCATTGGCAACTAAGGTAATAGAATCCATTTTACAAATCAATGAATCTGCAAATTCAACCATAACAGTAGGCAAACTATACGTTGTAATCGTACTGGTATCAGTAGCTGTACAAGTATGTTCATCGGTAAATATAACTGAATAATTACCCGCAACATTTACTGTCAAGTTAGCCGATTGAGTACCATTATTCCATAAGTAGGTACCAGCATCCGAGCCTTGTGCTATGAGAGTAGTGTTACTTCCGAAACAAATAGTCGTATCGTTAGGTGTAATTTCAACTGTAGGGTTAGCATAAGTAACCACCGTAATGCTATCAATAGCACCGCAATTAAATTCATCAGTTGCTATAACAGCAAAGTAGTTCGTATTAGGAATAGCTGAAGAAAATGAGATAAGTTCAACCCGGTGGGTAATATAACCATTCTGAAACCATTGATAAGTTGCAAAACCAGGAGTAGCCCTTAAATACCCTGCTCCTCCAACACAAGTAATTAATTGTAAATCACCGTTGTTAATTTGTACCACTGGGCGTTCTCTCTTGGTAATAACCATGGTAACAGTATCGCTCACACAATAAGGAGCTGCAATTAAAGTATCAACCAATTGGTAAGTACCTTCCATTGTAGGAGCTGTTGTTCTTCCAACCCATACATAATTCGTACCTAAAGCCGGAGTAATTGTAGGAAGTACAAGAGTAGAATCAGGGCAATAATAAACCGAGGTAGTGGTTATAGGAGCAGCAGGTTTTTCTATAAACAATACTACCAATGTATCTTTTACAGCAGTAGATACGCAATTTTTACTATTCAAAGTTCTTGTAGCCGTAACTTCAAAAGTAGTAGTTGTACTGTTTGTAGTTTCAAGTTTAAATGTATCCACTAAAGAAGTTACATTATTCCATTTATAATTATAAGTTACTCCTGTTAGATTATTTTCAGCAGTAGCATATTGTATCACAATGTTTGCCACATCTGCATCTGCACAATACATCGTATTCATAATACCATTAGGTGTCATTTCTGTAACAGTAAGCGCTGGAGTTTCAATCGTGTAAATATAATAATCAAGTTCACTTACACAACCATATTCATTCTCAGCAGACACAATATAATGTCCTGCTTCTGTTGGCTGTGAAATTGCTGTTTGAGGTTTATCATAAGCATAAAAAGTCAAATTAGTTCCTGAAACAGTGTAATTAGCCTCTTCTTCTGAACAAATTAAAATAGAATCATTAACAAAATTAGCAGCAGTAATAACAGGTTGCAAAGGTAATGACCATACGTTAACGGTGTCACTTACAATAGCTTGTGCTTGACATGCTAAACCATCTTGTGAAGTAACTCTAATGGTATCAACAAATATATAAGCACCTGGGGCCATAGCAGTATATTCCTGAGTAGCAGTGTTTGAACCGTAATTCCACGAATGAGCTACATCGTATCCTGATAATGTTACATTTACGGTACTTGAAAGAACATTAGAAGGAGTCGTAAAACATTGATCAGCAATGGGGGTAATAGTAGCAGCAATAGTCGGTTGAGAAGTTTTTGCCAAAGTCAAAGTCAAAGTATCAGGACTGATACAACCATTTAGAATAGTTACTGCATGATATTTTCCAACAGTTGAGGGTTGAGCACTGATAGCAGTGTATGATGAATTGTACCATTGTACATTTTCTAAAGGAGTAACTTCATATACAAAATTAGCATCATAACAAATTGTAATTTCAACATTGTTATCTTCAAATCCCGCAATAGCAGGAGTAGCAGGTAGTGGTTTTACTTCAATAGTATCTTTCAACACAATTGTACAACCATATTGATCCTCAGCAGAAGCTTGAATAGCCAGTGTTTCCATCATATTTCCAGGATTTACAACAACTCCAGTGATAGTATTGTCATCTTCCTGAGGATTTCTAAACATTAGATCTCCTGATGTTGTATAATTAAATAAAGTAGTAGTAGCACCCGTAACAGTAGCGGTAACAGAAGTTTCCGAGCAAACAACACTATTTGAAACAGCGATGGTTGCATCCACAACTGGACGTTTATACAAGTTAACAGAATCCATACCTCTACAACCGTTTACATCTTCAACTTCTAAATAATAGATCCCTGTTGTTTCAACTGTAATCTCACGATTCGTTGAAGTCGTTGCGCCTGTCCAAGAATATGTGTTA
>JAVWBZ010000128.1:5068-5335 GCA_036649255.1 Bacteroidales bacterium | reverse complement strand
TAAACATATTATAACGTTTAATCAATTCGGATCCGAAAACACGTTTCAAGGTGATGATGGCGTTCAATGGTACCATTTCACCATTTAAGTTTCTAACGGTCATTTGTGATAAGGATTGCATGTCTTCTCTGGCATAGGGTTCTGCTTGCATCATCACTCGGTAGAATTTGGTAAATCGTGTGAAGTTTCCGATAACACTACCTCCGTAATATCCCTGTATGGCTGCAAATAGATCGGAAACGGCTACTCCCATCATTTTACACCGAT
>JAVWBZ010000128.1:3089-5058 GCA_036649255.1 Bacteroidales bacterium | reverse complement strand
GAAGTGGCATATTTAATTTCGGGAGATTTCATCAAATCGGTCACAAAATTCTGACCAACTCGATACAAGTTTTGCAAGTCGCCTGTTCCAGTTTGGTCTTTCAACTGAAGTTCAATTCCGTCGGAAGAGCCGTAACCACTGATGGTGGGGGGAACGAAAAATAAAATGGTCGCATCTTTGCTTAAATGGGACACTTTTTGATTCATAGTGGCGAGGATCTTTTTTAAAGAAGTGGTGTCACGTTTATCCCAGTTGATAAGTCGAACCATTCCAATTCCGTAAGATCCTCCGAAAGCGTTGGTAAGCATACTGGTACCGGCTACATTCACGCGGTTGTCCACTACAGGCATGGTGGCCAGTAAGGAATCTATTTGCATTAAAATAGTATGTGTACGTTCTACCGTGGTGCCTTCCGGCATGCTGACATCGTAAAATACAACTCCTTGGTCTTCGGTTGGAACAAACGCTGTAGGCGTCTTGTACATGAGTAAAACGCTGATAGCTGCAATAATAAGAAAACAACCTACTGTTAACCATTTTCTGTTGGACATGCGTTTGAGTATAGAAGTATATTTATTGGTCATTGAATTGAAAGCAATATTGAAAGCGGTTCCCATTCTTTTTACAAGATTCTCTTTTTTACCGTCATGCTTTTCGGGTTTGATGAGAAGTACACACAAAGCTGGACTGAGGGTCAGTGCATTGACGGCAGATAGGAATACGGCTACGGCAAGGGTAATGGCAAATTGTTGGTAAAAAACACCAGAAGCTCCGCTCATAAAAGTGACGGGTAAAAAAGTGGCCATAAATACCAACGTAATAGAGAGAATGGCCCCTGTAATTTCTCCCATGGCCGATTTGGTAGCTTCTAACGGTGTTATGCCTGGATTATGCTCCAGCTTGGCATATACTGCTTCGACGACGACAATGGCGTCGTCCACCACAATTCCGATGGAAAGTACCAGGGCAAATAACGTTAATAAGTTGATGCTGAAACCAAATAAACTCAAAAAGAGGAAAGAACCTATAATAGCTACGGAGGCTGAGATAGCCGGTATGATAGTCGATTTGAAATGTTGTAAGAAGATAAAAACCACGATAAAAACCAAAATGAAAGCTTCAATTAAAGTTTTGATTACTTCGTGGATAGAAGCATCTAAGAAGTCTTGGGTATCTACTACATAACGATATTGCATGCCGGAAGGAAATGATTTTTGCAAATTTATCATTCTGGCTTTGATTTCATTACAAATTTCCTGCGAGTTGGAACCTTTCATTTGGTAAACGGCCATTACTACACCGGGAACCCCTTGTGCCGAAGCTATCATATCATAATTGAAAGCTCCGAACTCCACTCGTGCCACATCTTTTAATCGCAGAATTTCTCCATTTTTACCTACACGAATGATGATGTTTTCGTATTCCGCAACGGTGGATAAACGTCCTTTGTATTGAATGGTATATTGGAAAACCTGATCACTGTTATTTCCGAATTTGCCGGGAGTTAATTCGCGACTCTGTTCTTGAATGGCCGCTTGAACATCGGCAGGTGTCAGTTTATAAGAATTTAACTTGTCGGGATTTAACCAAATTCTCATGGAAAAATCTTTAGAACCGAATACCGATACGTCGCCAACTCCTTTGACACGTTGTAACTCGGGAAGCACATTGATACGGGCATAGTTTTGCAGGAAGGTTTCATCATGATCGGAATTGGTGCTGTACATGGAAACTACCACCACCATACTGTTTTGCTTTTTATTGGTGGTAACTCCCATGGATGTTACTTCTGCCGGAAGGCTGCTGGAGGCTGCAGATACACGATTTTGAACGTTCACTGCTGCCATGTTGGGGTCGGTGTCCAGGGTAAAGAAAATCTGAATTTGAGCACTTCCGTCGTTTCTGGCTGAAGAAGTCATATAGGTCATTCCTTCTACTCCATTAATCTGTTCTTCTAAAGGAGCAATAA
>JAVWBZ010000128.1:0-3079 GCA_036649255.1 Bacteroidales bacterium | reverse complement strand
GAACTACATCTGCATTGGCACCTGGGTAATTTGCCCGCACTTCGATGGTAGGAGGCGCAATATCGGGGTATTGTTGAATGGGTAGAGATAACAAACTTACCAAACCTAAAATAACAATCACAATAGAGATAACAGTTGAGAGAACCGGCCTTTCGATGAATTTCTGTAACATAACGTTATGGTTTAAAAGTGATTATTAATTTTCAATGATCGGAACGATTTTTTGTCCGTCTCTAATTTTACTTACACCTTCTAAAATGATTGTGTCGCCAGGTTGCACGCCTCCGGATACAATATAATTGTCTTCGTCGGAACCGATGATTTTGATCTCTTTAGCTACGACGGTATTATCGGCATTAACGATCACCACCATGGTCTTGTTTAAAAGTTCGTAGGTCGCTGATTTTGGAACTAAAATACTATTTCCTAAGGTAATAGGAATTAAAACACTTCCGCTTAACCCGGTGGTTAGTGTTCTATTTTTGTTGGGAAAAATGGCTTTGATAAGGAGTGTTCCGGTAGAGGGGTCTACAATGGAACTTCCCAATTCCAATGTGCCTTTATAGGGATAAATCGAATTATCGGCCAAACGCAATTCCACTTCCGGAAATTTGTTCAGGTTGTTGGAGGTTTTGGAATGAATAATTTTTTCACTAATAGAAAAATAGGCAAAAATATCCCCATCAGCTGAAATAGTAGTAAGGGGCATTTGATCGGACATTTTAATCAAACTTCCTTCACGTACATTAATTTGACTAACTACTCCATCTACGGAGGCTCTGATTTGGGTATAGCTTAAATTAATATCTGCCTGACTTTTCATTGCTTTGGCTTGTAGTAATACAGCTTCTGCGGCCAGTAAATCACTTTGTGCGCTTTTTAATTGAAAATTGCTCACAATATTTTTTTCCACCAAAGGAGTGACTTTGTCAATTTCCAATTTGGCATTGTTTAACTTGGCTTCCGCAATTAAAACATTGGCTTCTGCGGCTAATAAGTCTTCTTCGAAAGAATCCGGATTGATCAAAAATAAAAGTTCTCCTTTGGTTACTTGTGCACCTTCTTTTAAAAATATTTTATCTAAATACCCTTCAACTCTTGGACGAACTTCTATGACTTGTGCACTTTGGGTGGTGGTAGCAAATTCCATGGTCGTAGTTCCTTCTGTGGCTTTTAAAATCATGGCATGATAAGAAGGAGGAGGTGTTTGTTGAGCTTTTTCTTTACAGGAACCCAATGCTAAGGTTAATATTGATGCTGCAGCGCTAACCGCAAAAAATTGAAGGGTTACTTTCATAATGATCTTATTTTATGATTATAATTGATTAATTTTCCATGTTATAGAATGAAATGGCAAAAATAGCTAATTCTCTGAAACCTTGACTTCATATACCACAAAAAACTATTAAAAAAGCCTAAAAGGGGAGATTTGTTTAATTAACATGGTTAATATATCGTAATTAGTTGATATTTAATTATGTAATATTTGTATGAAAATATAGTAGTTGAAAATTATAATCTTTTTTTTATTTACTGCTTTCCCGGTAGAAGAAAATGGCTGCCCCGTTTAAGATCACCGCCATACAACTCAGGGCAATGGTTTGCGTTTCTACGTCACTAAAACCGCTACCCTTCAATACTATTTTTTTGATGACATCCATATAGAAAGACATCGGGTTTAAGTAGTTGAGTTTCATGGCCCATTCGGGCATTCCTTCAGTGGGGGTAAAGAGTCCGCTTAGCAGAACAAAGACGACAAAAAGGAAAAAAACAATGAACATGGCTTGCAACTGATTTTCGGCTACACTGGAAATGAAAAAACCCAATCCTAACATGACAAAAAGATAGATGGCCGTAATTCCCAATAAAATCGGAATACTTCCTTGTACCGTGATGCCGAATACAATTTTCATAAGAATTAAACCAATAATGAACTCACTCATACCCAGTATCCAGAATGGGATCATTTTTCCCAATAAAAATTGCCATTTCTTAATTGGAGTTACATTGATCTGCTCAATTGTTCCTATTTCTTTTTCTCTAACCAAATTGAGAGCGGTTACGTAAGCCCCGATAAGGGTTACTAAAATGACCAAGATCCCAGGAACAATCAAATTTTTATAATTCATTTGTTCGTTGTACCAATAAATGTTGGTAATCAATAGTTGAGCCTGATTGTTGGAGATATTGCCGGTATTGACAGATAATTTTTGCATATAATCTGTTAATATTTTTTGGACATATCCCGTTCCTATTCCAGCTTTGACACTGTTGATGGCATTGGCTGTAATGGACATATTGACCTTTTCTTGGTTGTAAATGTTCTTCTCAAAATTAGCCGGAAATTCAATTAAAAAGTCTATCTTATCACATTGCATCATATATTCGGCCTGCTTTTTTGATTCAATGATTCCTTGATTGATAAAATATTGGGAATGATTAAATTCATTGATAATATCGCGGGTGATACTTGAATTATCGTGATCAATAAAAGCTATATTGAGTACTTTTACTTCATAGTCGGCGGTAAATGGAAATAAGATGAATTGTACCAAAGGAGCTACAATGAGGATGCCGAGAAGCAGCGGGCTACGGAAAACCTGCAAAAATTCTTTCTTTATTAACATCAAAATAATTCTCATCGCTATCTTCTTTTGTCGATTCGTGTTAAACTAATGGTTATCAAGATTACTGCCATTCCGAAAAGGATGAGTAAATAGTGCCAAATTTCGGCGATTCCCGATCCTTTGATCATAACATCTTTGATGGCAATGATGAACCATTTGGCCGGAAAAATGTCGGCTAAAATCTGAAATATCCAAGGCATGTTATCTAATGGAAATAGAAAACCCGACAGTAAAACGGTAGGCAGGAACAACCCCATCATGGTAACCATCATGGCATCCAACTGTGTTTTTCCCAAGGCTGAAATCATCATCCCGAAAGAGGCAGCGGTGAACATAAAAATGATACACAGCAGCAATAGCAACCATAAACTTCCTTCGATAGGCATCTTGAATACCCATACGCTGATTATCAGAATCAGAATGGTGCTGATAAAGGAAAGGATCATATAAGG
>JAVWBZ010000127.1:0-5351 GCA_036649255.1 Bacteroidales bacterium | reverse complement strand
AACGTCTGGAAAAACTATCCGCAGAGAAAGGAGTCATCTTGACCGAAGCCCAGGTAAGCGCTTTGGAGAAAGCCAAAGAAGAGAAGTTTGCCATGGGTGAGATCGAGACACACCATCTCGGTTATTTGGGCGCGCAAGATACCTATTATGTAGGCACCATCAAAGGAGTCGGTCGTATTTATCAGCAGACATTCATAGACACATACAGTAAGGTCGCCCAAGTTAAACTGTATGACCGTAAAAACGCCTTGGTTGCGGCAGATACGCTTAATGACCGCGTGATTCCCATGTATGAGGCCAGCGGCATACCTCTGTTGCGTATGCTAACCGATCGGGGAACCGAATATTGTGGTACCAGAGGACATTGACCATACAAAAACAAAAGCATGTCACCCACAAACCAATGGGATTTGTGAACGCTTCCATCGTACCATACAAGAAGAGTTTTATGCCATTGCATTCAGAAAGAAAATCTACAATACGTTAGAGGAACTTCAGGAAGATCTTGATAAATGGCTCGATTACTATAATAATGAGAGGACTCACACCGGAAAGTATTGCCTGGGAAAAACACCCATGCAAACATGGAACGCTGGTTTACATCTTGCAAAAGAGAAAATGGGATCCTCTCTATACCAAAAAATTGTATCTTTGCCTGCGTCAGATGAAGAGGAAACGGGCTCTGCTGGGGAGCAACCCGCCAGAAATAGTCTGACTGACTGGAATGATTAAGGGGGATAAAATACCCCTGCTATACCAATGACGATTCCAAGAAATTATGTCTTAGAAAAACCATATTAAATACTCTGGTAAAATCCCTAATTGTCAGATCAAGTCTGAACTATTACATGTTATTTAATAAGCATTCTCTTTCCTCTGTTTTCCACTTTCAAAAATTCCCTATCTTTGCGCCCCAAATGATACAACTAAATAAAATATCGGTTAATTTCACGGGCGACTACTTATTCAAGGAAATTTCGTTCGTGGCAGGCGACAAGGATCGCATCGGCTTGGTAGGAAAAAACGGAGCCGGAAAATCTACTTTACTCAAAATTATTCACAAGGAATTAGAACCAGAATCAGGCAATATCGTCATCACAACCGGACATAAAACCGGTTATCTTCCACAAGAGATATTGGGAAATTACGAAAAAAGCGTATGGGAAGAAACCATGGTCGCTTTCGTGGAACCCAAACGCCTTGAAAAAAAAATGACGGAATTGGTCCATACACTTGCTGAACGTACTGACTACGAATCAGACGGCTACAGTCAATTGGCACAACAACTTTCGGATGTTACCGATCGGTTTCATCACCTCGGAGGAAACACCATGGAGGGAGATGCCGAAAAAGTATTGATCGGACTTGGTTTCAAAGCTTCCGATTTTTCCCGCCCCTTGAAAGAATTTAGCAACGGTTGGCAAATGCGGGTTAATTTGGCTAAAATTTTATTACAAAATCCCGAGATTATTCTGTTGGATGAACCCACCAATCACCTTGATATTGAATCAATACAATGGTTGGAAGACTACTTGGGCAACTACTACGGTTGCGTTATTCTGGTTTCCCACGACCGCGCTTTCTTGGATCGGGTAACCAATCGTACCGTAGAAATCACCTTCGGAGCCATTCAGGATTATAAATGTAGCTATTCTCAATATGTGGGACAACGGCTCGAACGAATCGAGACCCAACTATCGGCCTATGAAAACCAACAAAAGGAAATTGCTCAGATAGAGCAGTTTGTGGAACGATTCCGATACAAAGCAACCAAAGCCAAACAGGTACAAAGTAGGTTAAAGTTATTAGACAAAATGGAAAGAGTAGAAGTAGAAAATCTCGACCATTCAACCATTTCTTTCCGTTTTCCACCAGCCCCACATTCAGGGCGTGTTACGGTAGAAACCCACAATTTAGATCTTGGTTACGATCGGTTAAAAGTATTACAAAATATCGATTTTCACCTTGAAAGAGGCGAACGAGTTGCCTTTGTAGGCAAAAATGGAGAAGGAAAATCCACTATGGTAAAAGCCATCGTAGGAGAGCTAAACCCTCAAAGCGGGAAAGTCGCCCTTGGTCATCAAGTAGTCATCGGCTACTATGCACAAAATCAAGCCTTGTTATTAAATCCCGAAAAAACGGTATTTGAAACCATCGATGATATTGCCGTAGGCGATATCCGACCCAAAATAAGGAGCATCCTCGGCAGTTTTCTATTTTCATCAGAAGATACCGAAAAGAAAGTAAAAGTATTGTCAGGAGGGGAGAAATCGCGACTGGCATTGGCCAAACTCTTACTCTCTCCCTTCAACCTACTGATCCTCGACGAACCCACCAATCACTTGGACATGCAATCAAAAGACGTGCTCAAAAATGCATTGTTGCAATATGAAGGAAGCATGATATTGGTATCCCATGACCGTGATTTTCTACAAGGATTGACCGAAAAGGTTTTTGAATTTAAAGATCACCAAATCAAAACCTACTTTGGAGATGTTTACGACTTTTTAGAAAAGAAAAAAATAGATACCCTCACTGAACTTACCCGACAGACCAAAATAGGAGAAAGCGGAGAACGAAAGGAAGCATCAAACAAAGAAAGCTGGGAGAAAAAGAAAGAACAAGATGCATTCACCCGCAAACTCAAAAACCAAATCAACAAGCTTGAAAAAGAGATAGAAGAGCTTCAACAACAACTCATTGACATCGAAGCTAAAATTGCCAACCCTGCCGCGTATGCCACCGAAATTGCATCCGGAGAACTCTACACACTATACGAAAAAACTAAAAAAATGTTGGAGGAAAAAGAGATGAAGTGGTTGGAACTTTCGGAATATTAAGCAATATCCATTTTGAAATCCAAGAAGAATCTATCGCCGACTATCTATGAATACGATAAAGTCGATTTTCAATCTTATGCTTTTCCAGGATTTCTTTGACCCGTTCTTCGTCCGTATCCGAAATGAAGACTTGTCCAAAATGATCTTTCCCCACCAAATTCAGAAGTTGGGAAGTTCGTTGTTTGTCCAATTTATCAAAAATATCATCCAACAACAAAATCGGTTTGATTTTTTTACGCTCATAGACATAATCGAATTGAGATAATTTAAGTGCCAACGAATAAGACTTTTGCTGTCCTTGTGAACCAAACCGTTTTACCGATTTTTCATCAATAAGAAAAATAAAATCATCTTTATGAATACCAAAATTGGTATAACCTGATCTACGATCCATCCATTCGCTATCTTGTAGTCCCTGTTCAAAAGAAAATTTATTTAATCCCGATTCATAGATGATCCCAACCAATTCCTTATTACCCGAAAGGTATTGATAATGAGACTGAAAAATAGGTAAAATAGCTTGAATAAACTCCTTGCGTTTACTATAAATAAACTTCCCGAACGGAATTAATTGCTCATCAAAAATCTGCAATAAAGCATGATCATAATTTCTATTTTCCATAAACTTTTTAAGTAACATATTTCTCTGATTAACAATCTTTTGATAAGAGATAAGTTGTTGCAAATACTCTTTATCAAATTGAGAGATCATCATATCAAAAAATTTTCTACGCATCTCACTTCCTTCATTTATCACATCCTGATCGTAGGGAGAGACCATTACCAAGGGATATAAGCCGATATGATCGCTCAATCTTTCATACTCTTTTTGATTGGCTTTCATCACTTTTCGCCCGGATAATTTGTAAGTACAGCTTATTTTATTACTATTCTGCGTTTCATAGCTGAAATACTCGCCGTGAAGAGCAAAAAAATCGGAATTAAATCTTACGGAAAAACTATCTTGAGAAACAAAATAGCTTTTACAGAATGACAGATAGTAGATTGCATCCAATAAATTGGTTTTACCGCTACCATTTTCACCTACAATGCCATTTACGTTTTCACAAAAATCAAATTCCGCTTCTTCGTAACTTTTAAAATTAGATAGTTTGATATGTTTTAAATACATTGATAGGATTAAAAATTAACTTCTTGCGCTCTTACTACTTGCACTTGATTGTCTTTCGTAATGGCTATAAAGCTATTATTTTTAATTTTATTGCTAAGCATCAACTTGGCAGAAGTTGCCAATCCTTTCAGAATGGCAACTCTTTGTTTTTTTATTTCATCTTCGTACATAACCTGCTAATATTTGATTATATATATTAATGTCGTATATTTCATTTGGTTTTCCCTTGATTTTTCCCATGACGAGTCGATGGGCTTTACCGGAATTATCAAAAAGCATAACATTGTCGCAAATGGGAATAAAAATTTTAAACAGATTTTTCAATCCTCTATAATAGCGCCTTTCAATCACATAGTCGGGTACTGTGTGCCCGCCATCCAAAACACGCAAGCGAACTCTTTCCTTGGCCAATTCAATACTGCTAAGCCAAAAGAAAATAAGGTTTACACAATATCCACTTTGTTGAGCTTCTTCAATCATACATCTATAAGTAACGGCAGACAAGGTGGTTTCAACGGCAAAATTGTCTCCTTTTTCTATCAATCCCCGAATGCGAGCCAACATAATTTTCCCCGCCTCGAACATCACTTTGTCGGGTTGGAAGGGAGATATTCCCTTCGCAATTTCGTCAGCATTGACAAACTCCCTGCACTGTAATATCTCTGGTAAAATATTATAAGCTGCAGTTGTCTTGCCTGCTCCATTGCACCCGGCTATAATATACATGTTTTTCATTCCAAAAAATAATCTGCAAATGTACAACTTTTTTCTGAAATCATAATAAATGTTAATAAAAAATAGTTTTCACTCCATAAACCAAAGAAAACAGCCCTTAAAGGGCTCTCTAAGTCCAATTTTTCATCTTTTTTTTAACATCTATTCACGTTTCGGCACCAACAAACTGAAAATATCAATCTGGATAGAAAGCAAATAGAAATCATTTTTGAAGCATTGAAGCATTCGTTTGTCAAGTCTTTTTATTACTATGTGAAATTCAAACCCTCATGTCTGTTACGGTCAATAAACAAACAATTTATCAGCCTCATTATTAGTCATTTATAACAAAAAAAACCTCTATAAATATCCAACATACAAATCTAAAAAAATATTTTTCACAAGATATGCTTTTATAACAAAAAAAATATTATTTTTGCAACCTCAAAAACAAGCGGAAGTAGCTCAGTTGGTAGAGCATAACCTTGCCAAGGTTAGGGTCGCGAGTTCGAGTCTCGTTTTCCGCTCCAAATCAAAGAAAATAAGGGGTGATCAGTCACTTAAAAGCTATCATCTTTCATTTATTAAGAACAATAAAAAAACGTAAAATAATGAAAAAAGAAATTCATCCAAAAGAGTATAGAGCAGTCGTTTTTAAAGATATG
>JAVWBZ010000126.1:0-5361 GCA_036649255.1 Bacteroidales bacterium | reverse complement strand
TGCAGAAGGAATTAAAGTAGGTCTTCTTCGCCCTATTACTTTATGGCCTTTCCCGACCAAAGCTTTGAAAGAAATTGGCCAAAAAATGAAAGGAATTTTGAGTGTTGAAATGAGTGCGGGTCAAATGGTTGAGGATGTTAAATTGGCGGTCGAATGTAAAGTAAATGTTCAACATTTCGGTCGCTTTGGTGGTGTTATCCCAACTCCTTCCGAAGTATTTGAAGCATTAAAAAAACAGATCGTTAAATAGAAATCAGAAACGGAAGACGAAAGTCGGAAGATCGAATGATTTTATTAAATCAAAAATAGAATTAAAATGACAAGAGAAGAAATCATAAAACCCGAAAATTTAGTGTACAGACGTACTCCGGTGTTAACCGATAACGTGATGCACTATTGTCCAGGATGTGGACACGGCCTAATTCACAGATTGATAGCTGAAGTAGTAGAAGAAATGGGAATTCAGGAAAATACCATTGCCATTGCTCCCGTAGGTTGTTCTGTATTGGCTTATAATTATTTCGAAATAGATTGTATTGAAGCAGCTCATGGACGTGCTCCTGCTATTGCTACTGCTGTAAAACGGTTACACCAGGATCATTTTGTATTTTCTTATCAAGGTGATGGCGACTTGGCTGCTATTGGAACCGGTGAAACCATCCATGCTTGCAACCGCGGCGAAAATATTACCATGATTTTTGTAAATAATGGTATCTATGGAATGACTGGCGGTCAAATGGCCCCTACTACTTTGGAAGGGATGAAGACTGCTACTTCTCCTTACGGTAGAGATATTAGCACAATGGGAAATCCGTTGCAAATTACTGAATTAATAGCGCAACTTCCCGGAGCTTATTACGTTACTCGCCAAGCTGTTTATACTCCTGCATTGGCTCGTAAATGTAAAAAAGCCCTCCGTCAAGCTTTTGAAAACCAAAAACTAAATAAAGGCGTTTCTTTTGTAGAAGTAGTTTCTAACTGTAACTCTGGTTGGAAATTATCTCCTGTTAAATCAAACGAATGGTTGGAAAAGAATATGCTTGCCAAATACCCTTTGGGCGATTTAAAAGTGCCGGAAAAATAAAAGACAGAAGTCTGAATTTTAGTAAAAAACATTAAATATAGAATACAATGACAGAAGAAATAATTATAGCAGGTTTCGGTGGACAAGGCGTTCTTTCTATGGGAAAAATCTTGGCCTATTCCGGAATTATGCAAAATAAAGAAGTTAGCTGGATGCCTTCTTACGGTCCTGAAATGCGAGGCGGTACTTCAAACGTTACTGTTATTATCAGTGATGAACGTATCAGTTCACCTTGTTTGAATCAATTTGATACAGCCATTATCTTGAATCAACAATCTATGGATAAATTTCAAAATTCGGTAAAACCGGGCGGTGTATTAATTTACGATCCGAACGGAATTACAGAACATCCTACTCGTAAAGATATCAATATCTACCAGGTTGCCGCCGCCGATAAAGCATCGGAAATCGGAATCATGAAACTTTTTAATATGATTGTGTTGGGTGGATTCTTGAAACTTAAACCGATTATATCACCAGAAATGTTGAGAAAAGGTTTGGAAAAATCACTTCCCGAACGCCACCATCACCTAATCCCTGATAACGAAAAAGCAGTGGAAATAGGAAAAGAAATTTTAAAACCCTATCATGTATTATAAATCTTTATTTAAAACTGAATAACGTAAGTTGTTCTTTTATAGAAGATAAAAAAGTAATGATGAATAGTACGAAAACGGAGAATCTATTTCTCCGTTTTTTTTTAATTTTAATGCAGCAAAATGATTCTTCTTTGCGTTTCTATATTTGTAAAATGAATGAAATGAACTCTTTTCAACATCTTCTTGAAATGTGTAGAAAACAAAATACTAAAGCTTGTTTGCTCTTTTATAAGATGTTCAGTCAGAGAGTTTATAATACTTGCTTGAGAATTGTGAATCATAGAATGGAGGCGGAAGAGATCATGCAGGAAGTTTTTCTTAAAACGTTTGATACACTTTCCTATTTTTCCGGAGATGAAAAAGCAATGCAAGGTTTTATCGGAAAAATTGCCATTAACAAATCTATTGACCGATTGCGAAGAAAAAATAGTACATTATTATTTTTGGATGATATGGAAATAGATATTGCAGAACCGATGGAAGAATTGGACAATGAAAATATGAAGATTGAACTGATCAAGGAAAAAATGAAACTTTTGCCGCCAGGATACAGATTGGTACTCACCCTTCATTTGATAGAAGAAATGAATTACGAAGAGATAGCCCAACAACTTTCCATAAAGAGTTCTACCGTTCGTTCTCAATATGTGCGTGGAATACGCAGATTAAGAGAAGAATTAAAAGAAAAAAATCATAATAGATGAAATAACCAACATAGTCTATCCCAATGAATATAGAAGAATATATAAAAAATAACCGTCATTGTTTTGATACGGAATTAGCCAAAGAAGGGCATGAAAATCGTTTTATACTGAAATTGAAACAAAAAAGAAAGGCCAGACGCAGCCGTTTTATGATCATAGCCGTTTCAAGTGCGGCTGCACTGGTTCTACTTTTGATTTCGTTGCCTTTTGTGCAATCATCGTTTAAACATACCGAGAAGCCTATTGCCTTGACAGCCGAAGTGCTGGAAGTTCAAACATATTATGATTTTCAATTAGAAAAACAGATTGGCGAAGTGAAAATGATGGCCTCTTCACTTGATCAGCATATTGAAAAACAAGTGATGTACGATGTGCAACAATTGAAAAATGATACTTTGCCGACGAAAGAATTGATTTTTTTATCACAAGAAAAACAAATTGCCGTTATTGTTGAAGTATATGATGCCCGAATAGAGGCAATTCGCCAAATTTCTGCCATACTTCGAACTCTGAATGACCAACAGCGTAAATATCAAAAATCATAAAATATTCTGATAAAAATTGTTATTTAAACCGTATCCAATGAAAAAAATAGTTGTTATCCTGCTTGTTATAAGCGGTTTGTTGATCGACATGTCAACTTATTCACAAACCAATCGTGGTCGTGTTGAATATAAAAGAAACTTATCTGAATCATATAAGGTAAGTGATGGTGCAATGTTGAATATGACTTGTTTTGGCGATATAATGGTGGTAGAGTGGGAGCGAAATGAAATATTGTTTTCTGTTGAGATCACCGCTTGGGGGGATAATGATAAATTTGCTAAGAATTATGCCCATTCGGTGATAACCGATTTTTCAAATAACAACAATCATGTTAAAGCCAATATTTCCATTTCGGAAATAAGAGATAATTATCAGAAAGGGCTTGAAGTGAAAACGCTGGTGAAAGTACCAGCTGATGTCTACATGAATCTGACTGCCAAATATGGAAATATTCAGGCGAATACGGTAAAAAATGATTTTGTGGCGGAAGTGATGTATGGAAACTTATCTTTCAATGATTTGCAGGGAAAACGGAATGAATTATCGGTTAAATATGGAGATCTTTCAGTAAATAAAGCTTCTACGCTTATCTTAAATCTGAAATATGCGCAATGTTTGGTGCAGAATGTTGGCAACGTAACTGGCCAATCGGCATATAATAAACTGAATTTTAGTAATGTAGAGAATTTAAATTTTCATTCTCGTTATGATCAAATGACTCTTGGTTCCGTTCAGCATATGGAAGTGAGTGCAGCCTATACCAACATTCAGATAGCGCAATTGATTTCAAGTTTTGAAGCTCCTTCTTTTGCTTATTGTAATTTAAGTGTTGATCAACTTTCTGTTCGTTTTGATTTGATAAAAATAATGGCACAATATGCTAAAATAAAACTTCCTCTTACCAATAACCATACCTATACCGCTGATGTGGCAGTGAAGTATGGTGATATTTATTTTCCATGCGGGAAAAGTATATCGGATGAAAATGATCGATACACCAAAATACTGCACTGTGTATCCGGAGCGAATCCCAAAGCCCGTATTTATATTAGAAACAGTTATTCGGATGTAAAAGGACAATAGAAGAGATTGGTTTCTATTGGCAGTATGTCGTTGCTGGAATATCTGATTTGAGCGTTTTTTTCCATTCTATCTTTCCACAAAAAGAAAAACAATACTGACACAAAAAACATTTTTTCTTTTCGTCAGCATTGTTTATTATTTGGATAAACAAGAGGAAATTGGATTTGATGTATGAAGCAGAGAAATTCTACTTTGACTGCTTATTTTGACATGATGTTATTGTTCATAAAAATATTCCCGTAAAAAATTGGGTTAGAAAAATGATACATAATTAAATAGCCTCATCACTGCTTCAATACTATGAATTTCGTTTTTTGACTGCTTGTTTTTGATTGGAGTGTTAAGAAATATACCCCATTCGTAAAAGATGAGATATCGATTGAGATAAGGTTTGTATTGTGTTCATTTGTCAGTTTTTCTTTCATCAACTCTTTGCCATTTACATCATAAATGATTATTTCAGCGTATGAATCACCTGTAAATTTGTATGATACGGTAATCTGGTCTTTTGCAGGATTTGGATATACCTGTAAATCATTATTTTGTACAATTAATCCCTTTTCTATAGAACTAACATATTCTAATTCATCTTGATTGAAGATAGCTTGCATGTTAGCGTTCCTTTCAGCCGAATTGACAGAAGATGATAACAACTTCTTCGTACAAACAGTATTCAAAACGAACAATGATCCGGTATATTCAAAAGGAATATCCTGGCATGATAATATGGTTACATGATAATAAAAAAGATGATGATCGGTATTACAATTCCCATTGACACTTCCGCTGACTCTGCATGACGATTCATAGCAGGGAGTTCCATCCTCAAGATTCCACAACATCACTTCCCCGTCTTGTGATGGTACAAAGGTGTTGCTATAAACGTCCATTATCACCGAATGATTAAACCCATCATATTGATCAAGTATTACCGAGACCGATTTGGCATTGGTAATTTCCCAATACCATGTATCATTATAACCATTGGGATTTCCGGGTTCCCGAGTACAAGTGTTGTATATTACAGGATCGCAAAATGCTTGGCAATCGGCTGTAGCTTGCAAACGCATGCTCTTGGGTTGGGCAAAAAAATTGGAACCTGGCTCAGCATGAAAACCGTCTTTCAAATTAATAGTACCGACAGAATAGAAAGATGCATTTTGACCTGAATAGACTTTTACAGAGGCATTTCCAGCTGTAATACTGCTGATGGCATACGTTTCTGAAGGAAGTGGCTTGTCAGGAGATGTGTTCGTGTTGTAACTCTTGTGACTGGGCGCATGTTGACAAGGCGGGCAGCTCCCTCCGCAATCAATATCGGTTTCGTCCTCATCTTGAATACAGT
>JAVWBZ010000125.1:0-5411 GCA_036649255.1 Bacteroidales bacterium | reverse complement strand
TCAAAAACCATTTTTTAGTCCACCATTTTTCATTCTGTACAATACGTTCCCATATTTGATGTTCAATATTATGGGTACGCAATATTATTTTTGCTTTTGAATGTTGCCGAATAATTTGAATATAAGGAGCTACAAAAATAGACTCCAACTGAACAATGTCAAAGTTCTCTTTTTTTAAAATGTGTGTCAATTTTTGAATAAGTTCTTTGGATACGAAACGGGTAATATGATAAGAGGTTCCCAAGAGCAAAGATTTAATTGCGCTTATATTATTGATAGCCGTATCAATATAAACACTTTCAAATTGAGTTTTCTGAAGATATTCTTCTGAAAATTCACTCCATTTCACCGGATGTTTAGGCGTTGAGATAGCCACTACTTTCACTTGATGCCCACTTTTAAGGAGGCCTTGCGTTACATTGTTAATCGCTATACATCCTCCATCAACAGGTGGGATGGGAGGTTTATGACACAACTGAAGAATTTTCATTTTTTTTATTACGATTAAATAGCTTACTATTTTTAATTTTCTTAATAAATTTGGCATAGGCCTCCGTTGAAAAAACGGCAGAATCAACAGTAGCTTTATAAGTAAGAAAAATACACATAGGTAACAATATCAACGAAGAGAACCACATTCCCCAAGCCACGGGAATTACACTTCCTTTGGAAACTTTTTCGCCTATAATAGAGATTACAAAATAAAAGGTAAAGAAGAAAACCGTAATAACCAAAGGAACTCCGATTCCTCCTTTCCTGATGATAGACCCCAAAGGAGCTCCAATAAAAAAGAAGAGAAAGCAGGCCAATGACAAGGTAAATTTTCTATGAAGTTCTATTTGATATCCCCATAATGACATATTGCGAAATTTAACATCCTGATAAGCAAAACTAACAGAGTTCATATAAGAGCCTGTCGATTGAGAAGCAAAATCATAAATTTGTTTTCTTTGATCAAGCGGCAAACTATCCATGCAATAATTTGTATCCGCTTCAAATCGATCAAAGGTAGAATCATTCTTAATCATTGCATTAAAAAAATAGAGGTTATTCATAAAACTATGAACGGCCGTTTCGGATAATCCATTAATTTCCCTTTTCATCGTATCAATCTGTTGTGCCAGCTCATGAACAGGCATAGATTGTTGTGTTGATTTAAAGAAAGATTCATCTGTTTTTTGAATTTGAAACGAAGAAAGATCAAACCGTTTGTATTGTTCTTTAAAACGAGCCCGGGTTAGAGGGAATCGAGAATTTCCATTATCCTGATTACTATTTTCATCCCAGTAAAAACCATCGTATAAAGTAAATAATATGTAATGTTTATCATATGTCATTTTCATTGTTCCGCGTTTGGCATAAGTCATATTGGTATTTCCTTGATGCCTGGAATGGTCATAGATAAGAACATCTTCAATGGTTTCATTGTCTCCATGTTTTTTCCCAACTCTGATCGTATAATCGTCAAAACCAGTATAAAAAACTCCCTCTTCAATACTCAAAGTAGGTTTTTGCTCACGGATGTCATACAGAAGGGTTTTAAGTTTTACATTCGCCTCAGGTATTACATAGTTGGAATACCAAAAAGCAAAGCAAGAGATCAGAAAAACAAGACAAGCCAGTGGAAACATCATCTTACCGATAGAGATGCCAGCTGATTTCAGCGCTACGATTTCGTATCTTTCTCCCAAATTGCCAAAAGTCATTAAAGAAGAGAGTAAAACCGCCAACGGTAAAGCCATTGAAACCAAGGTGGCAGAGGCATAGAAAAGAAGTTCCAGTATCAAATAGATTTCCAATCCTTTTCCTACTAATTCATCTACCCACTTCCACAGGTATTGCATGAGAAGAATAAACAGCGCAACAAAAAAAGTAAGGACAAAAGGTCCGAGAAAGTTTTTTATTAAATAGCGATAAATAATTTTCACGGAGGTAAGTATTATTAATAATCTCCCAATGTTTCAGGTAATTGTGCCAATGCAGCTGCGGCCTGTTCATCATTAGGAGGTGTTCCGTGCCATTTATGGGTTCCCATCATAAAATCAACACCCATTCCCATTTCGGTTTTCATAACAATGATAACGGGTTTTCCGTGGCCTGTTTTACTTTTGGCCAATTCAAGGGTTCTGACGGTTTCGTGCATGTCATTTCCATTCATTTCCAGCACGTCCCATCCAAAAGCTTCAAATTTATCTTTAAGATTTCCCAAATTACATACCGTATCGGTAGAGCCGTCGATTTGTTTTTTATTATGGTCAACGGTTACAATCAAATTATCAACCTTGTTGGCTGCGGCAAACATAAATGCTTCCCACAATTGTCCTTCTTGTAGTTCTCCATCGCCAGTTAACGCAAATACAAGTTTTGGATCATGGTTGGTTTTTTTAGCCAAGGCTGCTCCAATTGCCACCGATACTCCTTGTCCTAAAGAGCCCGATGCGATGCGGATACCGGGAATTTTTTCAACCGGAGTGGGATGTCCTTGCAAACGGGTTCCCATTTTTCGGAAAGTAGCTAACTCCTTAATAGGGAAAAAACCTCGACGGGCCATTACACTGTATAAAACGGGGGTAATGTGTCCATTGGACAGAAAAAAAAGATCTTCTCCTGTTCCTGATTTTGAAAATTTTGTCGGATCGATATCCATAATTTCAAAATAAAGAGCTGTTAAAAAGTCGGCACAGCCCAACGATCCTCCGGGGTGACCCGATTTGGCATCATGAACCATTCTGATAATATCTCTTCGTACTTGTGCTGCGATATCTTGCAATTCTTTTATTGTAGCCATAATTTAAAATATTTTTAAAATAATACTCGTTATTACATCTCTCCTACTTTCATAATTTCTTCTTCATATTGAACAAGAAAATAGATACCAAGCATGGCTATAATTTCCAGATTTTCCAAATAGGTAAACTCTTTCGAAAATTCAACATCTCCCTTAACCATACCTGCTATAGTAGGTTTATATCTTAAAATAAGTTGATTTTTCTCGTTCGTCCATCCCCATTGATTTTTCCACAAATTAATAATCTTAAAATAATAGGCATTTTTATTCAATACGATCTTGGTTCCTTTTTCAATATCCAAAAAAGCAAAAGCTTCATTCAATTCAAATTTATCTTTTCTTAACGTAATATACGGTCTGAAAAAGCCCGCTCGTTTAACAGTAAAAGAGCCTTGATGAGTTTCAATTCTCGCCAAGGTTCCGGCAGCATGCATAATATCTAACGATCCGTATTGATCATCGCCCGACTTGATTTCATAATATCTTTTAATAATATCAGGTTTAATAATCTGTAGTGTTGTAATAGGGCTTTCGCAAATTGTTTTCATCTTTACGTTTTTTATATTTAAAGTAGATTTTCAGAAATTGCATTTACCAACGAAGCAAATTCATCTGTGGATAATTTCACTCTCTCCTTCGTAAAATCCAAGTCGGAAACATGATTAATCGGAACCAAATGAACATGTGTATGGGGTACATCCAATCCGATAACCGCAACACCTATTCGTTTACATGGTACTGCTTTTTCAACAGCCTGTGCCACTTTTTTGGCAAAAATCATCAATTCACCGATAGTTGTATCATCCAAATCAAAAATATAATCATTTTGAATTTTAGGGACCACCAAAGTATGACCTTTTACCAACGGAGCAATATCTAAAAAAGCTATAAAACGTTCATTTTCAACTATTTTATGGCAAGGAATTTCTCCTTTTATTATTTTCGTGAAAATAGTATCCATCTCTTTATCTTGAAACATTTAAAATTCTAAACTGTAAAGAACCGGCAGGAGCCTGAACGGTAACAACATCATCTTTTCCTCTTCCCAACAAGGCTTTTGCAATGGGAGAGGTCACCGATATTTTACCCGATTTAATATCCGCTTCCGATTCAGGCACCAAGGTATAGGTCATTTCCATATTGTTTGCCATATTTTTAATCTTAACGATAGAATAAATTAAAATCTTGGAAACATCTATTTTAGATTCATCAAGAATACGTGCATTGGCAATTAAGTTCCTTAATTTGGCAATTTTCAGTTCTAATAATCCTTGAGCCTCTTTTGCCGCATCATATTCGGCATTCTCAGAGAGATCCCCCTTATCTCTGGCTTCTGCAATTGCCATCGATATTTTAGGTCTTTCCACGGTTTCAAGTTGAAACAACTCTTGTTTCAATCCATCCAAACTTTCTTGTGAATAATATTTTATTTCTTTCATAGTGAATTATTGTTTTAAAATAAAGAAAAGAGGCTTAATGAAGCCTCCTTAGAATTATATGTGAAAACAAGGTAGAATTTTATTATAAAGCCAATTTAATACTAATATAATGATTACCTTTCCATTCTCTAGTAAATCTATATGCATAATCCAATAACAATTTAGAATTGCCTTTTTCTTTCTTAACCAAAGGAATTGCCACGGTAAGACCTGCACAAGGACCTGCATAGAACGTAGATTGATTTAACTCTATTGTACTTTTAGTAGTATTAGAACGTTTATTTTCCAATTCAAACGTATAACCGGCACGAATCATTAAATATTGCATAAAGCCATATTCAACGCCCAATGCAAAAACGTCTGCCGAATAAGAGTTTGCACTAAAAGAACCTGCAAAAGTCAATCTGTGAGCAGCATCATCACGGGTTAAGCCTTCTTCTACTCTTTCATCTTTCGTCATATCTTTATAGCTCCCTCCGAAGAAAAGAAGATCATAAGAAAGTCCCATCGAAAGGATAGAAGGCATTTCATATTCTGCTGCACGAGTTTCAAGAGTAAGTTCGTGATGAGTAGTTGTAATCACCGCTCTTTGAGAAAGGCCGTCACCTTTATAGCTAATAGGAAGACCTATATTTTTCAATGTTACCCCTATTTTAAAATTCTCATAAGCTCCCGAAACATATTGAACCCCTGCATCAATTGCAATACCGGTTGCTGTTAAATCGGAGATGCTCTCATTGACAACCTTAACAGAAATACCTCCATGGATAAATTTATTGAAAGATTTAGCATAATGAAGACCAAAATACATCAATCTAGGAGAAAAGGTTCCCATATTTCCTTCCGGTTGCTCGTAAGTAGTAACCGGAATATCACCAAACCCCTGTGAGAAAACTGAAACTCCTAATACACCGAAATCTTTTACTTTTCTACCAGTATTTTTGTCTTTTTTAAATAAAGATTGGCAAATAGCAAAAGAGTTGATTCCAATACCGGCACCTGATCCTGTTAAATATTGTGTACGAGAAAAACCTATTTCCGTCTTTTTAACGAAAGCCATACCTGCTATATTAGAATAGATAGCTTCCATTCCTCTAATTTCAGCAACACCGGCATTACCCCAACCATTGCTTCTAGCCCACGGATCTATCAATAAGTGTTGTGCACCTGCTTGACCCGAACGG
>JAVWBZ010000124.1:5136-5412 GCA_036649255.1 Bacteroidales bacterium | reverse complement strand
ACTTTCCCTTTAAACTCCTCATCGCCATACACTTCCAATTTAACACTGGTACTCATACCCTGTTTTACTTTGGTAAATTGCATTTCCGACACATTGATATTCATTTTCACCGGTGTAATTTGCTGTACTTGAATAATAGGTTGACCTCCGAATAAATCGCCACTATCATAGTTTCGAGCAGTCACAACTCCCGAAATAGGACTGATTAGCTGAGTATTTTCTTTTAAATTTTTGTACGAAGTTCTGGTTACATCCAAGTTGGTTTTTTGTGCATCC
>JAVWBZ010000124.1:4765-5126 GCA_036649255.1 Bacteroidales bacterium | reverse complement strand
AAGAAGGGCTGGGAAATCTATAACTACGGTACTTATGGTGATGTTCATTTAATTAATGACAAGGGCATGCCGTATTTCCCGGAGGATGGACTGATGTACAATGATCCCGACAAACAGCCCCTTTCCAATCTGATTTGGAAATACCTCCCACCTTATAAAGTTCATCAATACGTTTAAACGTAAGTTCCAAATTATCTAACTGAGCTTTCGCCTGTTTCAAGCTATTTTCATCCATCTGGGCTACAACTTGTCCTTTTGATACGTGATCGCCTACTTCCACATATATTTTATCAATACGGCCTCCCGTTATAGGAGCGATATTATTTACCGCATTGGCTTCCACAATGGCTGTGTATTCATA
>JAVWBZ010000124.1:0-4755 GCA_036649255.1 Bacteroidales bacterium | reverse complement strand
ACTTCTTGCAAGCTTACCTGTTCAACTTTCACTTTGATTTTCTCATCCGTTTGAATTGAAGTTAACTCTTTCTTCTTTCCACAAGATGAAAGCATAATAGCAACTAAAGCAGTTAGTGTCAATAAATTCGCTGTTTTTTTCATTTTAATTTTTCTATTTTAATTTTCTAATAATTCATTTTAGTTCATAACCCCCAATACTGCTTCTAAAGCGGCATAAGCTGTTACATAATTATATATAGATTGTTTATAGGCCAAACGGGCATTATTCAACGCCAATTCGGCAGAACTTAAATCCAACCAAGTAGCCATTCCTATTTCATATTGTTTCTGACTGATTGCCTGTGCACGTTCGGCTTGCATTACACTTTCCTTATTAGATAAGTAATCTTCAATTGACTTTTCTATATTATTAATATTGGAAATGATACTTACTTCCAGATTTCTCTGTACATCTAACTTCTGATCTGCAAGATTTTCTTGCGACAAGCGATTTTGTTTCATTTTATAAGAAGTAGCGGCCCAGGATACAATCGGAACATTCAACGATAAACCTATGACTGAATAGGGGAACCATTTATAATCTGAAAATTTGAAATGATCGCTCATGGTCATATATTGGTAGTTTCCTCCTAACGCCAAAGAAGGGGCAGAGGAAGAAATCATCATTTTGCGGGCCGATTCCAATTGTTTTTTGGCTATATCCAATTGAATTAAAGAAGTGTTATTAATCAATGATAATGAGTCTGCAGTAGGCACCATACGTGATAACATATTTGCTTCAAAATCGGTTAAAGTTCCATCAAAAATAATAGGCTCACTAGCGTCTACTCCCATCAACACTTTCAACATCATGGATGCTAATTCTGTAGCATTTTTCGCTGCTGTAATATTGGGGCGTTGATTCTTCAATTGAACATCGGCTCTCAATTTATCAAATTCGGAAGCTAAGCCTTGTTCATATTTGTCTGTTACCAATTTATTGCTTAGTTCAACATTGGCATAAGTGGCCAACAATACTTCGTATGATTCTTTGGCATACAGATAGGTATAATAAGCTTTCTTTACTTCATTGATCAATGATATTTTAGAAGATCGTGACGATTCCAAAGCCAACTCAACATCCAGTTGGGACAGTTTTAAGTTGTACCACAAAGTAGGCATAATGATAGGAAGTGACAAACTGAGCCCTGCCGTATAGTTATTATACGTACCAACTTCAATTTCAACAGGTTGTCCACCCAGCCCCATCGTCATTTTTTGTTTTTTAATGGTTCTGTTATAGGAAGCAGCTAAAGAAACATCTGGAAATAAAGAAACTATTTGTTCTTTCTTGTAATATTTTTTCACTTGAACATCTCTTTCGGCAATACGCATGGTAGGGCTTTCACTCATGGCAATTTCCAGTGCTTTCTGAAGATCTACATGAATAGAATCTTTTTTCTCCTGAGAAAAAAGAGAGGAAAGATTAATGAAAGATACAAGAAAGAGAAATAATAATGTTTTGGATACTGTAGAATAGTTCATGATGGATATGTTATTTTTTTGATTCTTTGAATGATGCAGTGTCTAAATGTAACCTTATTTTTAACGTGTTGATTATGAATCTTATTAAAATTAATGACCTTGTTTTTTTTGAAGGCGCAAAAATAACGATTAATACCTTACAAAGTTTTATCAGCTATAATCAATTTCAATGAACATTCGTTTTTTTTCAATAAAATAACAAATATATTCAATAAAGAAGGGTTTTATCTCAATAACGCATTGCTTGATAAAACCCTTTAATTGAATGAAAATAAACAGCATTTCCTTGAAAACAGACTATTTTCTTATTTGAATATTTTAAATCCCAACGATAAAACAAACATATTTTGCTTCCAATAGGTGGCACTTTCTGCGGAAATATTTTTCACTTTATTACTTGAAAAGTCATATTTGAAATCGAAAGCAAATCTCCAGAAGTCGATTCCCAGACCGGCCTCACCTCCCCACTGCAAAGTACCGGACTCATAATTGGTAGGGAAATTTTTACTTAACAATATTCCCATTCTCGGCCCAATAAACAGTCTAAAATTAAAATTGTTTTTATTTACAATTTTAAAACCCAATAAGAGAGGAATGTCAAGATAGTGGTTTTTAAGTTTATAGTTGGTTTCAACTTCGTTGACAGCATCTTTAAACGTACTGCTTTTAAAAGAATAATTTACCTCGGGCTGGAAATAGAACCTTTTACCCACTCTGAAAAACAAACCTGCATCAAACCCCGGTTGCATTTTGCTCTCTTTTTGAAAATTAGTAAAATTAAGAGCAACGCGAGGCCCCATGGTAAATTGTGCTGAACCTTCCAAAAAAGCAAAACAAACAAGGCAAAAAGCAATTATAGCTCCCTTCGTTTTAATTGTTTTCATACTTTCATTTTTTTAGTTAATAAATTTAGCTGTTTTAACAATAACTCATCGTTACTTGTTTATTCTTTTATGTATTTTTGCAAACTAATACTCTATTATGAATAAAACTACCCAAAAATCAAGGAGTTTCCTGCAACGATATCAAAACAATATCATGGCTAAACATCCTCAAATAGCCATCTTCTTATTTGTTTTTATTTTGCTTTTTATGGGTGGTGTTCGTTTCAATCCCACTATATCCTTAATTTTAGCCGTTATTGACGGCATTTGGGTCTTGGTTGTTTATAACTATTTCAGCTGGCTGTTTATCAAACAACCTTATCGATTTAAAAGTACATTGGTCAATGTAATTTGTGTTATATTATTGGTCTTGATAGCTACAAATCTTGCCTTTTTTTTAGAATTTTTAGCGACCCATTATCTTCCTGTTTTTAAAGAAAGAGAGTCTTTACCTGAAGAGGTGAGACAGTTGGTAAGAACATATCATTTTTTCAAAGATCTTTTGCTGGTAATGGGCGCGCTGAGTGTTTCCATCTATAGCTATTCCAAACAGCAGGAACAACAGGCGGAAAAATTGGAAGAAGAAAAACGAATGATGAATTATCAATTGCTTCAATCTCAAATTAACCCGCATTTTCTGTTCAATGCACTCAATAATATCTATGCCTTGGTTTATACTAAAAATGATATCGCCCCCGATGCCATCCTGAAGTTGGCTGAAATGCTCCGTTATGTCACGGATGAAAGTAGATCGGAAAAGGTGCTTCTAAATAAAGAACTTCATTATATTAAAAATTATATAGATCTCCAAAGAATGAGGATGGGTTGTGATGAAAAAATTATTTTTGAAACCCATATTGATTCTCATTCCGCTTTCATTGTTCCCATGATTTTACAACCCATCATAGAAAACTGTTTCAATCATGGCGATATAATGACCAATCCTACCGGCTATGTCTCTGTTAAACTGACGGTTCTTAATCAGGTATTAACACTTGAAGCGGAAAATTCAATCACTTTTTCCAAACAGTCGAAGCAATCAAACAGGGAAGGAATCGGACTTCTCAATGTGGAACAACGTTTAAAAATATATTATAAAGATGCTTACGCCTTAAAAATGGAAGAACCTAATCTTCATCAATATAGAGTTAAATTGAGTATTCATCTTAATTCGCAAAATTTAATACCATGAGCGATTTTCTGGAACTTGTTTACGATAATAGAAAGAAAAAATACAATGTCCTGATCGTAGATGACGAAGCCTTGGCACGTACATTGTTAATGGAATATGTTTCAAAAATCCCCGAATTAGTTTTGTTGGGAAGTTGTTCCAATGCTTTGGAGGCCTTACACACCATGCAACAGCAAAAAGTGGATATTTTACTTACTGATATTCAAATGCCCGATATCACAGGAATTGAATTTATTCAGCATTTAAATTATAAACCCAGCATTATTTTTACAACCGCCTATTCCGAATATGCCATTGACGGCTACGATTTAGGAGTCATAGATTATTTACTTAAACCCATTTCATTCCCTCGTTTTTTCAAAGCGATCAACAAGGCCATCGGCAAGTTGAGAATTTCTAATATTTCTCATAAAACAGCAGAAATAGAAGACCCTGTAGCTAAAAATGAGCAAAAGGATTATTTGTTGATTAAAGCCGATTATAAAGTATATAAAGTTGATTTTGAAGATTTAATCTATCTGGAAGGGAAACAGGAATATGTTACTTTTCATACCAAACAGCGCAATATCACGGCCCATTATTCTTTAAAAAAACTGATAGAAGAGCTTCCTGAAAAACAATTTATCAGGATTCATAAATCTTATATCATTGCATTAAAATATGTTGAAATTATTGAAGGAAACCACATTATTATTACAGGAGAGAAATTACCTATTGGAGGAACTTATAGAGAGGCTGTGATGGAAATATTCGAATAAAATTGTTACCTTTCTTTCATGAAATGAGGATACGATTTTTTTACACAATCAAAATGATCGATTTCAACGGTTCCTATTTTTGAAAAGAGTGAAAAACCCATCACAAAACGATGATCCTGATGTGGATTAAAATGCAATGTTCCCAATTGTTTGTTCTCTTTTCCCCGAATGCTGAGAGTTTGATTATCTTGCAATACAATATCGGCATAAGGAGCCAATTGTTCTTTTATGACGCCCATTCTGTCGGATTCCTTATAACTTAAATTTTGGACACCCTTAAAAATCATTCTACAAGGAAGTACGCAAGCTAAACAAGCCATCACCGGGACCAAATCAAGATTTTGATCTACCGATAAAACAATGAGGTCTGTAATGGCAATTTTTTCACTATGAAT
>JAVWBZ010000123.1:0-5438 GCA_036649255.1 Bacteroidales bacterium | reverse complement strand
ATCTCTTCCACTTGATCATCCGGATAATTGTCAATAATTAATTTCACGGGATCCAATACCGCCATGGTACGGGTGGCTACTTTATTCAAATCTTCCCGCACGCAAAATTCCAACAATGAAACATCAATAATATTGTCTCTTTTGGCCACTCCCACGGTTTCGGCAAAATTGCGGATCGCTTGCGGTGAATACCCTCTTCGCCGTAAGCCTGAAATGGTGGGCATTCTGGGATCATCCCAGCCCATCACATGTCTCTCTTGCACCAGCTGCATTAATTTACGTTTACTCATGATGGTGTAACTTAAATTAAGTCTGGCAAATTCAATTTGTTGAGGATGATGAATTTTGAGCGTTTCACAAAACCAATCATACAAGGGACGATGAACTTCAAATTCCAAAGTACAGATAGAGTGTGTGATTTTTTCCAATGAATCGCTTTGTCCGTGAGCATAGTCGTACATGGGATAAATGCACCAACTACAACCTGTACGGTGATGTTCGGCATGAAGAATACGATACATAATAGGGTCGCGCATGTGCATGTTGGGAGAATTCATTCCCGTTTTGGCACGAAGAACTTTACTGCCATCGGGAAACTCGCCGGCACGCATTCTGCGAAAAAGATTCAGGTTTTCCTCAATCGATCTGTTTCTATAGGGGCTTTCAGTACCGGGTTTGGTAGGTACTCCCCGCCCTCTGCTAATCTCTTCTTGAGTGGAGTCGTCTACATAAGCCAATCCTTGTTCTATTAATTGTTCCGCCCAAAGATATAACTGTTCAAAATAGTCGGAGGCATAATGTTCTTCCGCCCAATTAAACCCCAGCCATTGAATGTCTTCTTTGATGGAATCAACATATTCAACATCTTCTTTCACCGGATTGGTATCGTCAAAACGAAGGTTACACAAGCCGTTGTATTTTTTTGCAATACCGAAATTCAAACAAATGGATTTAGCATGCCCAATATGAAGATAACCGTTGGGTTCGGGGGGAAAACGAGTATGAACATGGGTACCGTTTTTATTGTTTTTTAAATCTTCTTCGATAATTTGTTCAATAAAATTCATCTTGTCAAGGGTTTAAAATGATATTTCTCAAAAATTTGAAAATGCAAAAATACAATATTTTTGCGTTTGTATAAAAAACAAGCCAATTTTCCTAGGAAACAATGGAATGTTTTTGCCAAAACGGATTTGATTTTACATTACAAATTTAAAACCAACTCCGTGCACATTGATAATTTGAACGGAGGGTTCTGAAACAAAATATTTACGCAATTTGGTAATATAGACATCCATGCTTCGAGCATTGTAGTAACTATCGTCTCCCCATATTTTCTTTAAAGCAAAACCGCGTTCCAAAACATCATTTTTTTTATGGATGAGCATGATGAGCAATTCGGCTTCACGGGTCGTAAGCTTCTTTTCTTCTCCTTTGATAAATAAAGTTTGCCTGTTCACATCAAATGTAATACTGCCTAACTCAATCATGGATGGGGTGCCTTTGTCCTGATCTTGTGTGGTGCGACGAAGGAGTGCCTGTAGCCGAGCCAGTAAAACTTCAATTGAAAACGGTTTTGTAATGTAATCATCACCTCCTATCGACAAGCCTTCTATCATATCTTCCTGTAAATTCTTTGCTGTCAGAAAAATAATGGGGATGTGTTTGTCTAATTTTCGAATTTCTTTGGCCAGTGTGAAACCGTCTTTTAACGGCATCATTACGTCAATAATGCAAATATCAAAATTACTCGCACAAAACATATCGTAAGCTACTTCACCGTTATTTGCATGAGTTACCGAATAACCTTTTGCTTCAAGGTAAGTGGTAAGTACCTTTCCAAGGTTTACGTCATCTTCTGCTAACAAAATCTTAATGTTTGTATCCATAATTTTTATTTTTTAATTGGCAAATATATAATAAAAATACTTCCTGTGTTCAATTCGCTTTTTACGGTGATCGAGCCGCCGTGTAAAGATATGATCTTTTTTACATACCCAAGCCCCATTCCGTATCCTTTTGTGTTGTGTATGTTTCCTTTGGAAACTCTATAAAATTCTTGAAATATTTTTTTTCTGTTCCTTTTTGCAATGCCAATACCATGATCTTTTACCAATAAAATGAGATGTTTTTTATCATTTTGAGTCTCTATTTCTATTTTAGGGCTATTTTCAGAATATTTGATGGCATTCTCTATAAGATTTATAATAACATTTTCTATGTGCGACTTATCTCCAAATATCTTTGAACAAGAAGCATCCAAATGAAGTATCAGATTCCCTTTATTGGATAGAATTTGTAGAGAAAGACTTTCCGTAATTCTTTTGATTAATTCGTGGATGTCAAATAGTTCTATATCCATTTGTAATTGACCCTTTTTAAGTTGAGCCAGTTGTAAAATATTGGTTACCATTTTCTTCAGCCTGTCATTTTCATCTTTAATGATAGAAACATAAGCTGCTTTGATAGCGCTATCTTCTATTACACTTTTGTCTGACATAGCCTCACAAGCAAGTGAAATGGTGGCAATGGGCGTTTTAAATTCGTGCGTCATGTTGTTGATAAAATCATTTTTTACATCGGAAATCTTTTTTTGCCTATATAATGACAACAAGGTAAATCCCGTTACAAAAATGATAATAACCAAAAAACAGATAATAAGCATGGAAATTGTGCTCATACGTTGAAAATAAATCCCGCGTTCTCCCGGAAAATACAAAATTAAATAGTGCGGAGCAATGAATTTTTCACTATGCTTCAAACTGAAAACATACTCGCTTTTAAGTATCTTCTCGGGTTCGATTTCGAAAGGGGAAACTACAAACTTCGTGGTAAAAGCATTGTATAAGCAAAAATCATAATCGGCCGTAATGTTGTTTTCCGTTAAGGAAGCTTTGATGATTCTATTTAAATATTCTGGATTTAACAGAGCAATTGTATTGCTGTCCATTTCAATCAGATCGATGCTCTTGCGTTTGGTGAAGTTTTTTTTCTTTTTTTTGGATATTTCCTCGGAGTTAAAGTCGAAATCGGGAGTCCAAAGGGTATTTAAAAATGGAAAAATATTGCGATAAGTGGTATCGAAAAGGATTGTGTCGTGTTGAACAATGGTTGCATTACTTTCTTTGAAATTAATGGTGGTTTTTACTACCCCGATTGGGCGCATGGAAACGGAATCAAGCAGAAATTTTTTGGAAAGTTTGCTGAAAACAGTTTGAGATGAATCCTTGTTGTTCTCAACATTATGCTGAATTGCCAAAGTGTCATTTTTCAAAACCGCATCAATTTTATTGATGATATTGTCGCCGGCATCTAAAACTTCATTTACAAAAATGCTTCTCTGAACTTTTTCTGCCTCTTTGTATAATTGAAAAATGGTGATGACCAGCATAACGGTGGTAATCCCTAAAAGAATGGCAAAAGAGACAATGATCCTTTTTTTCATTTCTTTTTATTTATAATTTGGTACAAAGAAATTCAATGGTATCCATGCCGTCGGCATAATCAAATAGGGAAGGAATTTGTGCTTTTCCTAAGTTGACACTGTTTCGGACTCCTTTCAAATTGCTTACTACACATTGAATTTCTTCTTTAGATGATTCGATGAGATTATTTATCTCTTCTAATGAATGATAATATTGATAAAATAAAATGGAAATAGGAGAAGAAAAAAATTCGCTTTCCATTAACATGACGCAACCGGCATCTAAAAATGGTTGTTGATTCATTAAATGAATGGTTTTCTGGTAATCCAGATTGTTGAGATACACATGATGATCGGCAATGATGGAACCATTTTTTCCGATGGCTTCGATAAGAGGCCTAAAATTATAATTTTCGGGAATAAAAATTTTCGAAATAGAACGGCATCCTAATCCAAAATACAAAAAAATATCCTGGCAGAGCAAGGCAAGTTCTTCATCGGTTTCGTTCCCTGATAAAACAGCAATACTGTTTCTGTTTCTTCTCAGAATATGAGGATATTTTCCAAAATAATAGTCAAAATATCTTGCACTATTATTACTGCCAGTAGCGATTATTTTGTCAAAAGAAGAGAGCTTTTCTGCAAAAGTGATCTTGTTTTTATATTCGGGAGCGATGCCGATTAGTATATTTGCGAGGGCAGGAAGTAAAATATGATCTTGTGAAGAGAGTTTCCCAACATATCGATTTCCACTAAACAATACGGAAAAAAAGTCATGAAATCCGGCCAACGGAATGTTGCCAGCTGAAATAACGGCCACGTTGCAATTTTGCTCGAAAATTAATTCCTTTTTATTGGAATAAAAAGCATATAATCTTTGCAAATCTCTTTCATTGAGCATTTTTCCGATGGCTTCAAGAGCATTCCAGATGAAGGGAGGAATGAACCACGGATTAAGTTGATACTGATGTAAAACCTCCTTTTCAAGAGTTTTTTGCCCGTTTTCGGATTGCAGTATTTTTCCTAATTCTGCAAAATCTTTTACTCTATTATTTAAGGAAAGATACATAATCATAATTTGTGGGCAAAAGTATCATTTTTTTTTGTAATTTTGCAAACTTTTTTGGTAAGGCAAAAAATATTAAAATTACGTAACAAAAACGCTTATTATTCGTAATAGCACCCATAAATTTTTGAAAATGAGACAACTCAACATTACGAAACAGGTTACCAATCGCGAAACCGCTTCTTTGGACAAATATTTACATGATATTGGCAAGGTGGAATTGATTACTGCCGAGGAGGAAGTGGAGTTGGCGAGAAAAATTAAAAATGGTGATCAGGCGGCTTTGGAAAAACTGACAAAATCAAATTTAAGATTTGTAGTTTCTGTGGCCAAACAATATCAAAACCAAGGACTTAATCTTCCAGATCTTATTAATGAAGGAAATCTTGGGTTGATTAAAGCTGCACAACGTTTCGATGAAACCCGTGGTTTTAAGTTTATATCTTATGCTGTTTGGTGGATTCGCCAATCTATTCTTCAGGCTTTGGCAGAACAATCTCGTATTGTACGATTGCCGTTGAATAAAATTGGAACGATCAATAAAATTAACAAGGCGTATGCTTATTTGGAGCAAGAACTAGAACGTGAACCGAAAGCGGAAGAAATAGCTAATTTGTTGGATATTACGGAAGCCGAGGTGAAAGATTCTTTGCGTAATTCTTCACGCCATTTGTCTATGGACGCATCTTTGACACAGGATGAAGATAATAACATGTATGATGTGTTGAAAGCGGAAGAAGCCCCCACTCCGGATAAAGGTTTATTATATGAATCTTTGAAAATGGAAATAAGTCGCGTGATTTCTACCTTACCCCAAAGGGAAGCTGATATTGTAAAGTTGTATTTCGGATTGGATAGTAAGCATCCGATGACCTTGGAAGAAATTGGGGAAAAATTTGATCTTACCAGAGAAAGAGTACGCCAAATTAAAGAAAAAGCACTTCGTAG
>JAVWBZ010000122.1:0-5485 GCA_036649255.1 Bacteroidales bacterium | reverse complement strand
AGATTTACGTGCTGTTTTTTTGTGCAATGACAAAAATGGCGGCATAGAGTCAGTTTTCAGTTAATGGCGTTCCTTTATTTAAAGTGTCAGAAATACGATCCTATTTTTTGCCAACCAGTTAAAAAACGACCGTTATCAAATATTATTTTATCTACCTCAATTATGATTACAAGATCAGAAATATGATTTACAGCCCCCATTGGATTGAGGGTTAAAAACGTATCACAAAGATGCGTGTCGCTTTTCCAAGTGCAGAGCAAGGCTTTTATTATTAGGCTATTTCGTCATGCCTTCAAAATGTTATCAATATAAAAAGTGCCCTTACAACATGAAACAGATAACTTTAGATGAGACCTATACCCGCCGTAAACGGGGTTCTCTCTTGCGGCTAGGCTTTCATTTTGGTAGCGTTTTAATTTTAAAAAATAACAAAATGGTTAACTTTGCAACACAACCTAAAAAATCAAATAGACACTTTTTGGGATACTATTTATGAGGTAAAACGAACAGCCTGGGCTAAAGTCGGCAGTGAATATGGGTACGGAGGCAACGTGAGGCTACAAACAGCGCAAAGAGTATAAGCAACGAAGCAAGGATGAGAAGGGGTACCCCAACCAGAGTTATAAATGAAAAATCATGAAAAATAAATGGATTTTTTTGGCTTGTTTTCTCCACAATCATTTAGAGTGTTTTCAATTGAAAAATCGGGAGATTTTTTCGGGACTGATCACTCCTAAAAGTTGCAGGATGACTACTATAATCAATGCGATCATGATGTAGCGAATAAATTTTCATCCTTTTTTAATGGCAAATTGAGCAGCGATTTGTGCTCCAATTATATTTCCAATGGCATGTATCAGCCCGTAACTCCAACATACATTTCCCTGAATAGCAAATACGATAAGTGAAAAGGGAACGTAGGAAAGTACCAAAAGATTTTTTAAGGCATTGGCTTTAATCAATTCGTTTCCGGTTCCCAATACCAACCCAGCCAAAATCATATAACCGATTCCCACGTGCATGAAACCTCCGTAAATTCCGATTACGAAGAAAAGTAGGTAATGCCAGATGCGAAGGGGAGCATGAACCAGATTCTCTTTTTCCTTGAGCCACCTATCGGGTTTGAAAATAATGGTAACACCTACCAAAAAAGCGATGACGGCGAATGCGTAATTAAATATGGTATTGGAAACTTGGTTGGCAAATAATGCTCCAAGAACAGCCCCTAAGATGATGGGAACCATAAGATGCAATCCTTTGTTCCAATCAATGATTTTTTTTCGTTGAAAATTGATAACAGCGGTCGTATTTTGCAACATTACCGCGATACGATTGGTGCCGTTAGCTACCATGGGAGGAAGGCCGAAAAACATAAAAACGGAGAGAGATATAATAGTTCCTCCTCCGGCTAAAGTATTGATAAACCCGACTAATAATCCAGAACAGATTAGAACAATAACATGAATCCAAGAGAGATCCATGGCAATGGGGTTTTATGCTTGATTTTCTTTGTGACTTTCTACCAATTGATGGTCAATGAAGATACGTCCGCATGCTTCACATACGATGATTTTTTTGTGTAAACGAATATCCAGTTGTCGTTGTGGCGGAATGGTACTGAAACAACCACCGCAGGCATCTCTTTCAATTTGCACGATGGCCAAACCGTTACGTGCATTTTTGCGAATACGTTCAAAGGCGGTTAACAGTCTTTCATCTACTTTTTCTTTCAAAGCTTCCGCTTGTTCGGTCAATTCGATTTCTTCTTTTTTGGTATCTTCAATGATATCGTTTAGTTCGTTTTTCTTGTGCTCCAATACTTCGCTCATCTCTTTTAGTTTTGTTTCAAAAAGAGCTATTTCATCTGTTTTGGTTACGATTTCAGCTTGGAATTTTGTTTTATGTTTTTCAGATACTTGAATCTCAAGTTTTTGATACTCTATTTCTTTGGAAAGAGATTCATATTCTCTGTTGTTGCGAACATTGTTTTGTTGTTCTTCGTATTTTTTTATTAAGGTATGAGAATCTTTAATTTTGGTATCTTCTCCGATAATTCTACTATTGAGATCCGTGATATCTTCATTGTATTTGGCAATACGGGTTTGCATCCCTTCAAAAGCATCTTCCAAATCTCGTATTTCGTCAGGTAATTCACCTCTAATCACCCTTATTTTGTCAATTTGAGAACAAATTTGCTGAAGTTGATAAAGCGATAATAGTTTTTGAGCAATGGTTGATTCTTCAACATTTTCTTTAGTTGGTTGAGATTCTTCCGACAGATTTTGTTCAATCATTTTTATTTCAGGAGCTTTTGTTGCTTTTCCTTGGGCTATTTCTTCTTTTTCTGTATTTATTTCGGCAGGAATCGATTCTTCCACTGCTTTTTTCTTTGTCATAATATTAATGTATTTTCTTGGTATTCAATACTATACGATATTAATTTCCAGTTTCTCAGTTTTTGAAATGGAGGATGCAAAGGTAGTAAAATTTTCTTTTAATTCATTATAAATTATTTCTTTTATGAAATGCTCTCCTTCGAAATGACCGATGTCGGCTATAATCATTTGATTATCAGGGATAAAAAAATCGTGATACTTCATGTCACCACTTACATAAGCATCGGCTCCTGCCGACAGAGCATGACTAATAAAAGAGCTTCCTCCTCCGCCACAAAGGGCTACTGTTTCAATTTTCCTGTTTATCTTTCCGGAGTATTTAATTATTTTTAAAGATAATTTCTCTTTGAGAAATGTAAAAAAGTCGTCATTCCCTAGTGGATGTTCCAGTTTGCCGATTCTACCCAATCCGATCTCCCTGCAACTATTTTCTAATTTGAAAATATCAAAGGCAGGTTCTTCGTAGGGATGGAATTTGTATAACGTATCTATTACTTTTCGTTGAAGAAGAGTGGGGAAGATCATTTCAACACGTTCTTCTTCCACTACTTCTGTGTTGTTAATTTGACCAATGTAAGGTTTTGCTCCTTTTAAGGGTTCAAAAGTCCCTGTTCCTTCCACCGAAAAACTACAGTTTTTATAATTTCCAAAAGTACCGCAACCGGCCGCAAAGAGGGCGTCTTTGAGGGCAACCGAGTTACCCGTGGGTACATAGACAACTAATTTTTGAAACAAAGCTTCTTTAGGAGCCAGAACTTTGACGTTTTTCAGCCCCAATTTGTTGGCAAATAAAGTATTTCCTCCTCCGATGCCACTGTCGATATTGGTGTGCATCGAATAAAGTACCAGTTTATTTTCAAGTGCTTTGCATATAATTTTTCCTACCCGATTGGTGGGTTCTATCTTCTTGATCCCGTTTCTAAGCATTAAAGGGTGGTGGGAAACGATTAAATTGGCATTTAAGGCCAATGCTTCGTTGATCACCTCTTCTGAAAAGTCGAAGCAAACGAGAGCGGCTGTAATTTCTTGCTCTTTATCACCGCATTGTATTCCACAATTGTCGAAATCTTCCTGCCAATAAAGAGGAAATCGCTTTTCCAGATGATGAATTACTTCTTTGATTTTCATACTATATTCTTGTTTTTGGAATTATCGAATTAGGGAATCAGAGAGAGTTGATTTAGTTGGGAAAGGAGGAAGGTGAAACCTTATTTTTTCATGGCGGCAATTGATAAAATTAGCCCGAGTGCTACTCCGCAAAGGGCGGCGAATAATACTTGCATTTCCTGAGGAAGAATAAAAGTAATGGTGTGTGCGGGAATCCAAAAGAGTGGAATGGTTTTTTTGAATACAAAATTCCATTGTACATCCCAATTTATCTTGGTTGTTATAATGTTTCCAACAGGAATAGGTTTGAGCAAGCATTTCAGTTTTCCCCCATTGGCTAAGATATGTGTATCTGTAATTTTGTGTAGAGTCATGAATACAGGGGCGAAAGAGGTGTTCATCATGAGACTTATCAAGAAAGCTCCGCATAGTTTCATCCCTGAAAAACCCCCTGCCATGGCGGCACTGAGTCCTGAAAACAATTCAAATCTGTCGAGATATCCAGGAATGCCATTTCTGAAAACACCCATGGCCAAAGCAATCCACATCCCTAATAAGCCCCATACGATAGCGCGGGGAGCAATGCCAAATCCGGGTGCATTATAATGTCCGCTTTTAATACGCAATCCCAACATTTCACCAAAGGTGGCTAAAATGGCAAATTTAATAAAAGCCATTAATAAAGGATGTTCTGCATTACTGATGGAATAGAATTGATATAGTGGATCGAAGATAAAGAAAGGAGCCAGCACCAAGATCACCGCCAGCACTGTTAGAAAATCAGCTTTTTTCATGAGAGTTTAATTTGAGTGCAAAAATAGTTAATCTTTTTGAATTTCTTTTCCTCTTTCAATTAGTTTTTGAACGGTTGATATTTCCATAAAACTGGCACCGTTTTCCTTTCCGAATGATCCCCCTACTACCACTACCATATCTTCACATTCTATAATTTTCTGTTGAATGAGGAGCAGAACGGTTGTGTGGATAAATTTATCGCGGGAATTATTAGGTTCCGAGATGAAAGATTTTACCCCATAGGTCAAGGCCAACTGGCGCATGGAATATTCGTTGTAGCAAAAAGCAAAGATAGGTACTTTTCCACGGTAGCCCGATAAGAAATTGGCTGTTCTGCCGCTTACGGTGTCCACAATAATGGCTTTAACAGGAAGATTGTTGCAGGCAAATACTGCCGAATGGGCCAATACTGACAACACATCATCGTGTAATGGATCGGAAATAACAACATGTTCGGCCATTGCTTTTTCCACTTCATGAATCACTTTTGCCATAATGGTAACCGCTTCAATGGGATAGCTTCCATTGGCCGTTTCGCCAGAAAGCATCAGGGCATCCGCCTGTTCATATACAGCGGTGGCCACATCGTTTACTTCGGCACGAGTAGGACGCGGATTGTTGATCATACTGTGCAACATTTGAGTAGCAATAATCACTGTTTTATTGTGTTCAATGCATTTTGAAACCAATTCCCGTTGTATTACTGGGATTTGTTCAGCCGGAATTTCTATTCCCAAATCTCCGCGAGCTACCATGATTCCATCGGCTTCTTCAATGATTTCATCAATGTTGTCCACCCCTGTTTGATTTTCAATTTTGGCAATGATCTTAAGATTGCTCCGTTTGTGTAAAATGGCCCTTATTTGTTTAATATCATCGGCATGTTGAACAAAACTATGAGCAATGAAATCCAATTTATTTTGGATGGCAAATTCTATAAAATCTTTATCTTTTGATGAAATTACGGGCAGGTTGAGTTTTACATTGGGTACGTTGACCCCTTTTCGGGGTTTGATAGTCCCACTATTTTCTATTTTGCAAAGTAAAGAATCTTTCTCTTTTCCTATTACAACCATGGAAATTTCTCCGTCGTCAATCAAGACGTGATCGCCTTGGTTCACATCATGTGCAAAATGATCGTAGTTAACGTAAAGAATTCCAGTTCCGCTTGCACCGTTACTGTTTCC
>JAVWBZ010000121.1:1858-5489 GCA_036649255.1 Bacteroidales bacterium | reverse complement strand
AAAAAGAGATCCGTTTAGTCTTATCTGCCTTTATTGGAAGTGTCCTGATAGCCTCCATCTGTTCTGTCATATATCTGTTAATCCATCCTGTTCACAATATCCGCGAAATATCCCTCTTCATCTCCCATATCCGATTCAGTCTTTGCCTCGATTTGGGTATTGTATTGGCATTACATAATACTTTCAAAGAAAAAGAAAACCCTCTCTGGCTTAAAATCATCTTCCTTGTCATCGCCATCTGGTTTACCCTTTACCTATTCATTGCACAAACACTCACAGGAATTGTTCTGTTGCTGATTTTAGCCATAGTCTACTTGCTCTATGTATGGCAACAACACCATCAAAATAACAGCATCAAGTGGGTTGCATACAGTATTGCCATTTTTTTATTTCTTGTAAGCGGTTATCTTTTGACAATTACCTATCAATATTTTCATCTTAAAGAACCAGATAGCTCCATTGATCAAAACATTAAAACACAACAGGGAAATGAATATGCTTTTGATAACGGTTCCATCATTGAAAACGGTTCCAGAATAGGCAATTATGTTTGTAATCGCGAATTGCAGGAAGCTTGGCAAACCAAAAGTCATGAGGCTTTTGACCCTATCACCGAAGCCACCCTTATCAGATTCCTCAACTCCAAAGGGTTAAGAAAAGATGCTCAAAGTGTTTATACCTTGTCCGACAAAGAAATTCAATACATCGAAAATAACATTGCCAATATCGATTACACCCGACATTTCGGAATTAAACGATCTTTATATCCCATTTTTTTCAGCTTTTCATTGTATCAAAAATCGGGAGAAATAAACGAGTCAACCCTGTTGCAACGCATAGAGTTATGGAAAACCAGTCTGGAAATCATCCAACAGCATCCATGGCTGGGAGTCGGCATCGGCGATCAAAAAGAAGAACTAAATCTCGTGCTGCTTCAACACGACTCTGCCATGAAAGAAAAAAAAGATTATGGCTGCCATAACCAATTTTTAACCTATTGGTTAATCGGAGGAATCGGACTACTTCTGTATTTTATTTTCACATTGGTCGCTCCATTTTTTTATTCTACAAAAAAATTAAACTTTTTATACCTTTCTTTTTTTATAATCATGATCATCTCCATGTTGACGGAAGACACACTCGAAACACAAGCCGGCATCACGCTATATGCCTTTTTTAACTCTTTTTTCTTATTTATATACGGAAATAGTAACAAACAATCCATCATAACAAATAAAAAAATAACAAAATGAAAACAATAGACTTTATTACCAGCATTACCGTTTATGAAAACAGGGCTGCATTACCGGAAGATCTTCAAATACTTTTAAAAAAAGCGCATGAAGCCGCCAAAAATGCTTATGCCCGATACTCCCGTTTCCAGGTCGGAGCTGCCATTTTGTTAAATAACGGTGAAATCATCACGGGCAATAACCAGGAAAATGCTGTTTATCCTTCAGGATTATGCGCCGAAAGAACCACAGCTTATTATGCCTCTGCCCACTATCCGGAGGTCCCTTTCAATAAAATCGCCATCACTGCCATCAATCCACTTGAACCGCTTACCGAACCCGTTTCACCTTGTGGAAGCTGCCGCCAGGTATTACTGGAATATGAACAAAAATTTGGACAAAATATCGAAGTGATCTTAACCGGAGAAACAGGCGAAGTGTATCTTTTCAACAGCATCAGCGAACTCCTACCCTACTCTTTCCATGCGGGTTTCCTGCCTAAATAAACCCTGTCTTTTCAATTAAAAAAAAATGTATCTTTGCCACCTAAAAAAATAATAATGAAAAAAATAGTTATTTCCTTCATTCTCATATTGTCCTGTTCGTTTCCGTCACTTACAGCCCAGTCTCCCATTCCTAAAAATAAAGAAACCGAAAAAATAAAAGAAGAAAAACCGGAAATTTTCAGAGACAGACTGATCGTGGATGTGTTTCATTCCTTCTGGATGGGCATGCCCTCTGAAGTGGAGCACCTGAAATTTGATCCCGGCTTTAATATATCTGCCTTATGGGATTTTAAAGTATCTAAAAAAAGCCCCATCTCTTTTGGAATAGGATTAGGCGTAAGTTACTATTCTCAATTTACCAACGCTTTGTTAAAAGTAGAAAACGGTCCGTGGACAATGCGTTACTATGTCTTAAATAGCAGCATCGATTACTCCTTAAATAGGCTAAATTACGTAAACTGCAATCTCCCCGTCGAGTTCCGTTATCGCCATTCTTCGGGATTTAAATTTACCATAGGAGCCCGTGTGGGCTTGGTGGCCGAAATTTCACAAACCTACAAAGGATTGAACCCTGACGGTACCGATGAACAAATATGGCGCAAAAGTTATGAAATTTACAACAAGCAGAAATATAATTTCGACGTATATGCCCGTATCGGTTGGAAGTTTGTAAATGTATATTACTCCTTCCAAATCACCAAAATGTTCCAAGAAGGCAAAGGCCCTCAAATATACCCCATGTCGTTGGGAATTTCCTTAAGCATTTTTTAACAGGCAAGCCAACCTTTCCCCTCAACAGGGAAAAACCATTCATACACATAAGCAGGATAACCAGGGTGGTAATGAATTCTATGGCTATTCAACTAAAAAAAGTTAAAAAAGCGTTGATTTAAATCTTTCTTATCCTGTATTTTTTTTGTAGTGGATGGATGTAGTTTTCCACCAATTTTTGTCTACTTTTAATGACATCCCATATCTTGTATACGAATTTGTTTCTCACATTGTGGTAGTATGGTAGTATTCCAAAAAGTGTGTATTTTCTATTTTCATTTGGCGTTGCAAAGTTAATTATTTTATTATTTTTCAATTTGTTCATTAAAATTGGGCACTCCGCTTCGGCTACGCCTTCGCTTCGTGCCAAATTTTAATTACAAATTGAAAAATAATAACACAAAATGATTAACTTCGCAATACAAAATGAACATAGAATTTACACACTTTTTGGGATACTACCTCGCGGAACCTGTAATTCCAACAATTGACCCTGACCATAAGTCTTGCGAAAGCGATAGCCATTTGGGATAGTATCTTCGCTCCGTGCCCAATTTTAATGAGCAATTTAAAGAATAATAAAATGATTAACTTTGCAATGCAAAATGAAAAATATATACTTTTGGGATACTACCTTTTAAGTTTATCGGACCATACTAATAAATAATAGAGAAAAGGCTGCAAAATTTGATATTTGCAGCCTTTATTTTTAACACTTTTCTTTTTTATTCCAAATGTAACGTGTGTCCCATTTTTTCCTGTTTTGTCTTGAGATATTTTTTATTGATATCATTCGGTTCAATAATGATGGGAATTGTTTCAACAATTTCAATACCATGTCCAAGTAATCCTACGCGTTTTGCCGGATTATTGGTAATCAGCCGTACTTTGGTTGCATTCAAATCCTTGAGAATTTGAGCACCAATACCATAATCGCGTTCATCTGCCTGAAAACCGAGTTCCAGATTGGCCTCCACGGTATCTCTTCCCAATTCCTGTAAATGGTAGGCTTTCAGTTTATTAACTAAACCTATACCACGTCCTTCCTGGTTCATGTATATCACCATTCCTTTGCCTTCCTTTTCTACCATTTGCATGGCTTTGTGAAGTTGTGCTCCACAG
>JAVWBZ010000121.1:0-1848 GCA_036649255.1 Bacteroidales bacterium | reverse complement strand
GAACCGAATATATCACCAGTAGCGCAAGAGGAATGAACTCTTACTAAAACTTCATCACCTGCCTTCCATTCGCCTTTTTTCAATACAAGGTGGGTATTGTTATTATTAAGTTGTGTATAAGCAATTAGATGAAAATGCCCCCATTGAGTGGGGAGTAATACTTCTTCTTCTTTGCGAATCAGCTTTTCATTTTTCACACGATAGGCAATCAAATCCTGAATGGTAATGATTTTGATATGGTGTTCCTTGGCTACTTCAACCAGTTGAGGCAGTCGTGCCATGGTGCCATCCGGGTTGATAATTTCAATTAAAGCACCGGCAGGAGAGAGGCCAGCAAGGCGGGCAATGTCAACGGTAGCTTCGGTATGACCGGCACGTACCAATACACCTCCGTCACGAGCCTTGAGCGGATTAACATGTCCGGGTCTTCCAATATCGGAAGGTTGAATGGTCGGATCAGCCAAAGCATTGATGGTGGAAGCGCGGTCAAACATGGAAACTCCTGTGCTACAACCGTGTCCTAATAGATCAACCGTAATGGTAAACGGAGTTCCGTGTAAAGAGGTATTGTTCGAATTATTGACTTGCATATCCAAATCCAATTCCTTACATCTTTCAGAAGTGATGGGAGCGCATAAAACGCCGCGTCCGTGGCTCATCATGAAATTCACCTTTTCCGGTGTTATCTTTTCTGCTGCAATGATAAAATCGCCTTCATTTTCACGATCTTCATCATCTACTACAATTAAAAATTTACCTGCTTTAAAGTCTTCTAAAGCTTCTTCAATAGTGTTTAGTTTAAAATCCATTATTCTTTGTAAAATTTAACTCCCCGTATTTGCCAACGAGAAGATGTTATATTAGTATATTTGTTATATCTGATCGCAATTCTAAAAGTGTTCGAATGAATTCCTGAAATATCTAAAGCGTTGCTCAAAGCATAATCATTACCCGGAAATTCGCTAAGTGCATTGAAAGGGGTCCAGTCGTCTTCATTGATATTACCGCCTGTATAAGTGGTTGAATAAAGAACCTGGTAAAAATTGATATTACCGGCAAATTGGATTTTATGATCCAAAAACATACTTACTCCTGTGAAATCGGTAAGGGTAATGTCAGGAGAAATTAACCAATCGTCGCATATGATTTCGTTATTCAGGTGATACATAAATTGGCTTCCTAACGAGTTGGAATAACTCCATTTTGTGGGACTGTTGGCAGGATAAACACTCCAACCGCCAGAAGTCAGGGAATTTTGATCGAAAGTAAGCGCTTTTACCAGTTCGGGTTCATGAATGGGCGTTTTTACAATATCATCTTTTGTTCTTAAAGCCAACTGATATTTTCCGTTATAAACCGATAAAATACCTGTTAACGAATAACCCGAATTGGCATCAATAATGGTATTTCTGAATTTTGCATAGTTGGATGTTCTTACGTAGAAAGTAAAACCGTTTACATTAACGGCTCTGTCAACCGTGACATCGTTGGTTGCCAAAGGCAACCCATTTGCTTCGGATGAAAAAACACAGTTTTCAATTTTTACCAAACGATTCACATTTTGTGCTGAAAAATCACTTAATTGAGAAAGTAGGATAGGAGCCACCGGTTTGGGCAATGAGTCTTTATAAAGGTATCGATTAAGGAAAAGAGAATTAATTCTACCGACAGATCCTTCGTAAATCCATCCGATTTGAGGTTTAGAACCGTAATCTCCTATCACCAAGCCTCTACAATCAATAAAGACTTTTTGGCCGACAGGGTAAACATTAAATAATCCTGTTTGATCTATTGCAATTTCTATGCCGCCAGTTTCATCCTCAACGGTTAAATATTTGTAGCAATTGC
>JAVWBZ010000120.1:0-5495 GCA_036649255.1 Bacteroidales bacterium | reverse complement strand
GGAGGGAAGAGGCTAAGTTGATTGTTTTCTGAAGTTGTTTTGTTTTAGTTTAGTTGTGGGGGGAGAACTTTGGCAGCTCTTATTAGAGGTTGTTATACTGGTAAGATCTGGAAAAACAACAATAGTTTCTATTTTTTCTATTTTTTGGCATGAAACAAGCATCAAAAAAGGCCGTTCTTTTGAACAGCCTTTTGATTTTCTTTGCTCCCCCTCTAGGACTTGAACCTAGGACCCTCTGATTAACAGTCAGATGCTCTGACCAACTGAGCTAAGGAGGAGTGTCGTTTTGAGGTTGCAAAAATACAATTTTTTTTATTTGAAACAACATTTTTTATTTTTTTTTATTTTTTTCGTAACTTTGCAAAAAGTTATTGGGAAAGATAATGAGTATTAAATTGATTTACAATAAATTATTTTTTGACTGTTGAATATAATAAAACAATTTTTTTATGATTACTACAAAAGATGTACTTCGAGAGGTGAAAAATTTCTTCTTTATTTCCATTGGATTGGCACTTTTTGCTTTTGGATGGACTGCTTTTTTGATTCCGAATGAAATGACAGGTGGTGGGGTGAGCGGTATTGCTGCTATCATTTTTTTTGCTACCAAGACGATACCGGTGGGCGTTACTGCTTTTGCGATTAATGCTGTTCTGGTTGCGATTGCCTGGAAAATTTTAGGTACCAAATTTTGTGTGAATACCATTATTTGTACAGCTATTCTCTCCATTTTTCTTTCCATTGGACAAAAATTATTTCCAGATCCGTTGGTAGATGATGTTTTTATGAGTGCCATTATAGGTTCGGTATTGGCTGCTTTTGGAGTAGGAATGGCCATTAATTGGGGTGGTAATACCGGTGGAACCGATATTATTGCACTGATGGTAGGAAAATATCGGAATGTTTCTTACGGAAGAGTTACCCTATACAGTAATATTTTGATTGTGGGCACTTCTTATTTTGTGGTAGGTTCTGTTGAAAAGCTGGTTTATAGTATGGTGGTGATGTTTGTTTATACGCTTATTTCCGATCTTGTGATTGATGGTTATAAACAAACATATCAATTCATGGTTTTCTCATCCAAGAACGAAGAAATTGCAGATAGGATTAATAAGGATTTGAAGCGTGGGGCCACCTTTTTAAAAGGGACAGGATCTTATACCAAAGCTGAAAGTGATGTGCTTTTGATTATTGCACACAAGATGGATAAAGTTAGAATTATTCGCATTATCAAGGAAGTGGATGAATCGGCCTTTATTACCATTTCAAAAACACACGGCGTATTCGGGAAGAATTTTGATCAATTAAGGTTGTAATGAATGGTCAGCTTTAGCCTATTGGGTTGAAGAAGTTTTTCCGTGTTTATTCGTTTTAATTATGTTTTTATAAAAGCTTTTTTGGCGTATTTCCAATTTCGGTGCGTGAGCGGCTGAAGCGGCATCCCGCAGTTGCCTTGTTTGGAAAAATCGGATTCAGAGAGGCAAAGAGGAAAAGATTTTAAATAAGTTGGAATTTGGCCACGAAGTCAGGAGAGGCAACGAGGAATATAGCGGAAGACGCGACGGCGAAGCCGGCACGCCCTGAGGTTTTTTTACGATGATTTGTTTCTGATTATTTGCAGGTGATTTGTATGTAAAGAGTTCGTATATTTGCCAACAAATTTGAGTTTGATGTGTTGAAGTTATATTTATGATTAATAAATATGGGAAATCAGGTGTTGCATAGCTGTAAGTTTTGGTTAAGACAAGAAATGGAATTTCGTTGGAATTGTGTAATGGTTTATGCCAGAATACCTAAAGATCGAAGAAATTGATGAAAGAATTAGTAATTTTAAAATCATATAGTTATGAAATCAATTGACCAAATAAATTTTAACGGTAAAAAGGTTTTGATCAGGGTGGATTATAACGTACCAATGAGCGATAATCAGGAGGTGACAGATGCTACCCGTATTGCCAGAACGGTTGAAACGGTTAACAAAATAACCGACGACGGCGGTATTGCCATTTTAATGTCTCACCTTGGTCGCCCAAAGGGGGAAGTAAAAGACAAATTTTCTTTGAAACATATTATATCAAAGTGTTCGGAAATATTTGGAAAAAAGATTATATTCTTGGGAGATGTGCTGGATCCTGCAACGGAAGCCAAAGTCAAAGAGTTAAAGTCTGGAGACATTGCGTTGCTTGAAAACTTACGTTTTCATTCGGAGGAAGAAAAGGGAGATGTTGATTTTGCCAAAGCAATTGCCCGATTGGGTGATGTATATGTCAACGATGCTTTTGGAACAGCTCATCGCGAGCATGCCTCCACGGCTACGATTGCCAGATTTTTCAAAGGAAATGCTTACGCCGGTTATTTGCTGTATAGCGAAGTGATGAATTTGGAAAAGGTCCTTAAACATAATGTACGACCTTTTACTGCCATTATTGGAGGTTCCAAGGTTTCGACCAAGATCAATATTTTGAAAAATTTGCTTACCAAAGTAGATAATTTAATTATTGCTGGCGGAATGAGTTATACTTTTTTGAATGCGTTGGGAGTGAAAATTGGAAATTCGCTTTTTGAGCCGGAGATGGTTCCCCTGGCCAAAGAGGTTATAAAAAAAGCCCATTTAAAAGGGATCAATCTCTATTTCCCTGTTGATAATATTTGTTCGGATCATTTTTCCAATGATGCCAAGATATTCATCACCACCGATAATGATATTCCGGATGGTTGGCAGGGAATGGATATAGGACCGAGAACCGTAACCAATTTTGCTCATATTATCAAACACTCCAATACGATTTTATGGAACGGCCCTTTGGGAGTTTTTGAAATGAGTCATTTTGAGAACGGAACCAAAGCAATTGCCTTAACGGTGGCAGCGACTACCATTTCGGGGGCTTTTTCTTTGATAGGAGGGGGCGATTCCATTGCGGCAATTAATAAATATGGTCTTTCTAATTATGTTTCCTATATCAGTACTGGTGGCGGTGCCATGTTAGAATATCTGGAAGGGATTGAACTTCCTGGCATCAAAGCCCTTGAAGAAAATTAAAATCATGATAATCTATAAAAAAAGCTCTGGTGGAATTGAGTTCGCCAGAGCTTTTTTATGCACTGGCTAAAGGGTTGATACAATGCCAGCTTTTTACGAAAAATAGTCGTTTTTCTATTTTTTGAAATAGTTCACTGCATTGGCAAAGATATCTTGGGTTTTATTGCCCGGAATGTTTTTATACAGATGATCTCCTTTGCGTTCGCTATGCCCCATTTTACCCAATATTTTGCCGCAGGGAGACACGATTCCTTCTATGGCATAATATGATCCGTTCGGATTGTCGTGTTCATCCATGCTTGCATTTCCTTTAAAATCGCAGTACTGGAAAGCTACCTGTCCGTTTTCAAACAATTCTTGCGCCATTTTTTCACTTACCACAAACTTGCCTTCTCCATGACTGATGGCAACACGGTGAACTTCACCTGTTTTGAATGAACTTAACCAAGGTGAATGGATGGAACTTACCACCGTTTTGGTAATGTGAGACAAGTGGCGGTTGATATCATTCCGGTATAATGTTGGGGAATCGGCCGTTACCTCTCCAATTTTTCCATAAGGTAATAAACCTGATTTTACCAAAGCTTGGAAACCATTGCAAATTCCTACAATCAAACAATTTCTTTCTAATAATCTTTCAACGGCCGCTTTAATTTTAACATGATTGAGAACATTGGCAATAAATTTTCCGCTTCCGTCGGGTTCGTCACCTGAACTGAAACCACCGCTTAGGGCCAAGATTTGAGCTTCATCAATTAAGTCGGCCAATTCGTCGATGGAGCTATTGATCTCTTTTTCGTTTAGATTACGGAAAACAAAAATTTCAGTTTCGGCACCTGCTTCTCTAAAAGCTTTGGCCGTGTCATATTCGCAGTTGGTTCCGGGAAATACTGGCAACACTACTTTGACTGTTTTTACAGATGGCGGGATTATTTGTTTGTAGGCAATCTTACTGGTTTCGTGAATTTTTGTTTGCTGACACTGTTTCGCTTTTTTAAATTCCGGATAAATTTCCTGATAGACCCCTCGCCATGCTGACAGGCATTTTGCTTTATCCACTGTTTCCCCGTTTATGATAAAAGTATCGCTTACAGTGCCCAAATAAATTGCTTTTTCATCCAACAATTTTTCGGTTGTTTCCACAATGAAACTGCCATAACCGTAATCGAATAAAGGTTCATCGGTGTTGATATCGAAACCTAAATCGTTTCCAAAGCTCATTTTTGCCAATGCTTCCAGAATGCCACCGAATTGCAAAGTGAAAGCTGAAATGATGGTATGATGATGAATATTTTCATGAACATATGCAAAGATCTTTGTTAGCTGGTTGATATCAGGTCTCAAACTTTTATCTGTCTTATTTTTAATTAGATAAATGAAATTTCCTTTTTTCTTAAATTCCGGAGATATGATGGCAGAGGCTTTTTCAGTGGCAACAGCGAAAGAAACCAAGGTAGGAGGTACGTGTAAATTTTTAAAAGTTCCGCTCATAGAATCTTTTCCACCGATGGAGGGCAGATGGAATCCGTTTTGCATGTAAATTGCTCCTAACAAGGCAGCGAAAGGTTTTCCCCAACGCGTTTCATCTTTGCCCAGTTTTTCAAAATATTCTTGGAATGAGAATCTTATTTTGCGATAATCACCCCCCACGGCTACTACTTTTGCAATGGACTCTAAAATGGCATATATGGCTCCATGAAAAGGAGAATGAGAAGCAATGAAAGGATTGTACCCGAAGGTCATGATGCTGGCTGTATCGGTCTTGCCGTTGAGAACAGGTAACTTTTGTACGCTGGCTTGTGTTTCGGATAGCTGATATTTTCCTCCGAACGGCATTAAAACGGTAGAAGCTCCGATAGTGGCATCAAACATTTCAATCAACCCTTTTTGTGAAGCGATATTTGGGTTTGACAAGAGGTCTATGATTTGTGCTTCTAATGATTGGTTGTTCCGTTCACTTTGTTCTGTAACGGAGAGTGGGAAATTATCAGCAATGGGAGAAATCTTTACATTTGTTTTCTGACGATAGCCGTTTGTATTGATAAAATCACGGGAAAGATTGACGATGGTTTTTCCGTTCCATTTCATTTTCAATCTATTATCATCTGTTACCACTGCAATGATGGTGGCTTCAATATTTTCTTTTCTGCAAAACTCGAAAAACTTGTCCACGTCGTTTTTATCGACCACCACACTCATGCGTTCTTGTGATTCGCTGATGGCAATTTCGGTACCATTTAATCCTTTGTATTTTGTTTTAACCGCATCCAGATTGATGGAAAGTCCGTCGGCCAATTCTCCGATAGCCACACTTACGCCACCTGCTCCGAAATCATTTGATTTTTTAATTAAGCAAGTAACTTCTGGATTACGGAACAAGTGTTGAATTTTTCGTTCTTCGGGAGCGTTTCCTTTTTGTACTTCGGCTGCGCAGACTTCTAATGAGCTTTCGGTA
>JAVWBZ010000119.1:0-5535 GCA_036649255.1 Bacteroidales bacterium | reverse complement strand
TGAACCTTGCTCAAACCCGCTCTGTAAAGCTTAAAGGCAATTTTTTTCGCTGCTTTCTGATTATGTAACAGTTATAAAATCAATGGATAAAAGTTGTTGTTACGTGTTCTTGTATTTGTAATTTCCACAAACAAGTTTGTTCGTAAATCTTGTCAAAACGATAACCATTACTCAAAATCTTGCTCTCAACGATTGTGTTCTTCTCGTTCTGCTTTCATCAAAATGGCTAAACTCATCTTCAGCATTTGTTCAAATTCTTCTTCCTTCTGGATGAGATCGCTTAAAATTTCATCTCTTTTTGTTTTTTTAGTGCAATTACAAAATGGCAATGAATTGAATTTTGCACATTTTCTGGGATGGTGTTGATACAATAGGTGAGAAGGGGCACTCAAACACCAATCTTTTTGTTTGTTATGATATAGAATCCTGTTTCAACCTTTTTCGCATGTATAGTATATGCTTCTTATGATCTTACTTAATGCATTTCGTGAACTTACTTCCATTTGGGTTTCTCATAAAAATGAATCAAGTAGCTATTTACAAAATCTTGCCTTTAGTGAAGATGATTCATCCTTTTCTATTTTTATAATATGTTTTCTACTATTAATATCTGGTCAATATAACCCAAAAGCATAACCTCAGCAGTTTTACAAATCGTGATTGTTATTTTGAATCATAAGCTTGATTGTTTTTTATATAATGTTTTTAGAAGTATGTTAAATCTATTTTTTGGAACTTAAAAATAAGGTAAAGATAATTCACATCATTTCAAATGGTTGCAACACTGCAAAATGGCGATTTTTTTGGTTGTTTAAATTGTCATGATGATGAATCGAATACTATGGTTATCTTAAAAATTGGATATTTAAAAAGAGAACTGGTAGAATATAATTTAATTAATTATTTTTGCGTTTTATTTAAACCTGTTTTATTTATGAGAAAATTCTTGTTTACCGCTTCTGTTCTCATGCTTTCTATGGCACTCTTCGGACAGCAAAATGAGCTGGTTAAGCCAAAAAAAATAAAAAGTGAGAAGATAAAAGATACTACGGCATATAAAATCAATGCAGTTCCGGTCATCTCTATTTTTACCAATTTTCATGTAGGATTTGGAAAAGAATCTAAAAAGACTGGTTTTGGTCTTGATCGTTCCTATCTGGGCGTACGTGTTAATTTTATGAAAAATCTTTATGCAAGAGTGGTGTTTGATATTGGACTTCCTGGTGTGGAAGGAGCTTCACTCGATCGGGTGGCTTATGTGAAACATGCCTTTTTGGGATGGACACCGGGTAAATTTACGTTGAATGCAGGGTTGATCAAATTGGAACAATTCGATGTGCAAGAGAAATTTTGGGGCTATCGATACATCTATAAGTCTTTTCAGGATGCTTACGATTTTGGCTCTAGTGCCGATTTGGGAGTGATGGTAAGTTATAAGTTTACTAAATGGATTTCAGCCGATATTTCCTTTACCAACGGAGAAGGCTATAAGAAACTCAACATGAACAATCGTTTTAAATATAGTGCGGCCGTAACGCTTAACCCTGTTGAATCGCTTACCGCTAGAATCTATTACGATCGTGCGGATAAAGAAATCGGAGATACCTTAGGAAAAGCTCAGGAAAACATAGCCTTGTTTTTGGGATATAAACACCGATGGTTCTCTATTGCTGCCGAATATAATAATCTCTTTAACCAAAATTATCAACGAGATAAAAACAAATGGGGGGCGTCGGGCTATTTTTCCGTTAAATTGCCTAAAAATTTTACGATTTTTGGACGGTACGATTACCTGACTTCCAATGGTAATTGGGCTTACGAAGAAGACGGACAGTTTGCTATAGTGGGTTTTGAGTATGCTCCCATCAAATATGTTAAAATCTCACCCAACTTCCGCGCTTGGATTCCCAAACAACAGAAAGCCAAACTGTATTTTTACCTCAACTTGCTGGTTGCCATGTAGCTTGTTAATTAACTTAAATAGATTTCCAAAAGACGACTCTCGTGGCAGGGTACCAAATTGATCTCTTCACTGCATGCTGGAAGGAGGAGTACCTCGCCCGCTTCTAAAGTTTCCTGATTGTGATTGGTGAAACAATGAACATGGCCTTCCAAACAAATATAAATGACAAAAGAGTCGATTTCAACAAAGACTTTTTGAATAGGCTTTTCGAAATGGAGAAGGTTTAGATTGAAAAATTCAGATCGGAACAACGTGGTAGTGGTATTGAAATTTTCTTTGTATTCAACTTTCCCGGCTTTGGGCATTTCACCTTCTTCCTCTTCAAAATGGAGAGCATCTAATGCTTCTTCAAGATGCAGTTCTCGCTCGTTTCCTTCTTCATCTACCCGATTCCAATCAAAAATTCGATAAGTAATGTCAGAAGGTTGTTGTATTTCAGCTAACAAAATCCCCTTGCCAATGGCATGAATGGTTCCGGCCGGAATGAAAAAAAGATCTCCCTTTTGAGCAGAATAAAATTCCAGTAAATGATCTACCGTACCGTTTTCTAATGCTTGGAGGTATTGCATTTTGGTAACCCCTTTTTTAAAACCAATATAACATCCTGCCCCTTCTTCTGCACTTAAGATATACCAGATTTCATTTTTTCCGTTTTGTCCGTAACGCTGCTGTGCCAATTCATCGTCGGGATGCACCTGAACAGACAAATCGTCTTCGGCATCGATAAACTTCACCAATAAAGGAAAACCCAGGCCAAACTGCTCATATATTTTATCACCTACCAAATCGCCCATATAGATTTCTATCAATTCGTTCAAGTCGTTTTCAGAGAGGAAACCGTTGCTAATTTCCGACACATTCTCCTCAATAGCTGAGACTTCCCAACTCTCTCCACAATTCTGTAAAGGGGCAATTGATTTGCCTAAAATAGTTTCAATTTTGCGACCACCCCATATTTTTTCTTTGAGGATCGGCTTGAATTTCAAGGGATAAAGCATGTCCGACATAATTATCTGGATTTTATGGGTGAATAAATAGTGCGTGTTTTGATTTCGTATTCGGGTTTGGGTTTGTCGGGATTGCGTCCGTTCACATTCTTTAGAAAACACCATTTCCCGTTATCTTGTATAAAACCTTGATTTAAACTTGATTCGGGTACGAAAAAGGCCGGTATTGATTCCAATCCGGCTTCTAACGGAATAAGTTGATCAAAAATAATCATCTCCCCAGAAGCCGTTTCATACACAACCTTTTTGCTCTTGGGGTCACGTTTCCCGTTTCCGATGTTATAAGTGTGATTTTCGTAACTGAGATGAAACGACGCCTCTTTCGCATAATCGAAAATAATCCGATTGACCTTCTCTGTATAATTCTTGAATACATTGGCTCCAAAAATAGGAGTCATGTCGTTTTTAAAATGAAGTACTTCAATGATCTTCTGATTCGAGAAAATATTATTTCCGTTCCATCCTAACAAAGTGTAATAGTTTTTATTCTTTGCTTCTAACAGAATGATTTTATAATAAACCGCCCCATACCAACGATTGTGGTTCCCTATGGAAGTTTTGGGATAGTCAATTACATTTTTCTTATCGTAAAGAGGATAAATGACATACTTTACACGATTATCATTGTAAACTTGCAAAAAACCGAAATTCTCAACCGAATAATCATCCTTGATCACATACCAGGTGTATATTTTGAACAATTTGTCGGGAGAAGTAAGAACTGAAAAATTTTTAACCGAATCCCATTTGAACTTGAAAGAATTGCTCTCTAATAAAATAGATTCCAGTAAATTCATAAAATCCTCATTGAGTTCCATCCTCTCCAACTCGGTGGGCGCAATCATCACATCCTCTCTTAATGAAATCAAAGAATCTTCCCAGAAACGAAAGTCAAACGACTTCTGAGCCATACTGAAATGGAAGGAAACTGCGAAGAAGATTAATGAAATCAGTTTTTTCATTCAGAAAAATTTTGGCAAAAATACAAAAAATCCCATTGTATGCTTTCCGTTTTTTTGTTCTGCGATACCTTAAAAATGAGAAAAGTGATACTTTTTTATTTTTTTAGGGCGTGCCGGCTTCGCCGTCGCGTCTTCCGCTATATTCCTCGCTCAACCTCTTAACTTGTCGCAAACCAGTGAGAATTTTTCCTGTCACACTTTTGGGACGTTCTTCCCCCATCTGTTCATCCGGTTTAGCTGCGGGATGCCGCTTCAGCCGCTCACGCATCGTCGGGTTTCACCTTTCCTGTAAACTTCGAATATAGTTTGATGTCAAAATGAGAAAAAACAACGCTATTTATAATAGTTTTGTATATTTGCAACCTCAAAAATAACAGACGATGATTCAAGTGAAAAATATTGAAAAGAGTTATGGCACCTTAAAAGTGTTAAAAAATATCTCTCTTTCCATTGATTCGTCTCAGGTAGTTACCATTGTGGGGCCCTCGGGAGCAGGAAAATCAACCTTGTTGCATCTGATAGGAACCTTGGATCAACCCGATCGGGGAGAAATTATCATCCATGATGTTGAACTTAAAACATTAAATGATAATGCGTTGTCTGAATATCGTAATCGTCATATCGGTTTTGTCTTCCAATTTCATCACCTATTACCCGAATTTACTGCCTTGGAAAACGTAACGTTGCCTGCGCTTATTGCAGGAGTGCCTAAAAAAAATGCACAGAAACGAGCTGCCGAACTACTCGACTTTTTGAAACTCCAGAATCGATTTGATCACAAGCCGTCACAACTTTCGGGAGGCGAACAGCAACGGGTAGCAGTGGCAAGAGCCCTTGTCAACAACCCTAACCTCATTTTGGCAGATGAACCCTCCGGAAATTTAGATACCGAAAATGCTAAAAAACTACATCAACTTTTCTTTGATTTGAGAGATCAGTTTCATCAAACTTTTATCATCGTAACCCATAATGAAGAATTGGCTGCCTTGTCGGATAGAAGAATTTTGATGAAAGATGGAATGATTGTACATTGATTGAGGCTCTTACTATTTATAAAAATATATTCAATTAAAACAATAAAACATGAACACAGAACTTTCAAAATTGTACCCATCGGCATTGTGGGAAAGCTTTGCCTCTATTTGTTCCATTCCACATCCTTCTAAACATGAAGCTAAAATTTTGGCTTTTTTAAAAGATTGGGCAACTAAAAACGAAATCGAATATTTTCAAGATGAAACCGGCAATATCGTTTTCCGTAAACCGGCTACTCCCGGAATGGAAAACCGTCAACCTGTTATTTTACAAGGACATATTGACATGGTCCCTCAGGCCAATAGCGATAAAAAACACGATTTTACCGTTGATCCGATTGAAACCATGATTGGAGAAGATGGTTGGGTGCGTGCCAACGGTACAACCTTGGGCGCCGATAATGGCATAGGATGCGCTGCCGGTATGGCCGTGTTATTGGCTAAAGATTTGATTCACGGCCCGGTGGAAGTATTGGTAACAGTAGATGAAGAAACCGGTATGACCGGAGCCTTCGGTCTTAAAGCAGGCATGCTGAAAGGTCAAATTCTGATCAATCTTGATTCTGAAG
>JAVWBZ010000118.1:0-5553 GCA_036649255.1 Bacteroidales bacterium | reverse complement strand
AATATAAGTGATTCCCACTTTTCCGATGGCTCGGGAGTGACCGGGAATAAAATGAGCGAATTCTCCGTCGGCTGAGAAATTTGATTCAGCGGTTGTACTGTGAAAAGGAAGAAAATCAACCAGTTTGGTAATAAAAGGAACTTTGCTCTTGTAAGCGAAGTTCATTCCCCATATAACATTATTAATAGGCTCGTCGCCATAATTTACCTTTTGGGTAATAGGTCTTTCCCGTAAGTTGAGGATGGTGGCTCCAATATTAAAGTTTTTGGAGAATTGATAATCTAAATTGGCTCCGAACATTCTCCTTTTTTGGGCAGCATAGCTGGCATTGTCTTCTACGGTGATGCTAATAGGAGTTCCCGAATTTAGAATTCCTTCATTCAAAATGGAGATAGATCCCATACTATAATTTACCGTATAATCGATATTCTCGATTAAAGGAATTCCTCCGGCCGTCACTTTAACAGAGCCTTCAGGAACATTCATGGCATTCAGAGAATATTCCGAACCGTAGGAAGATTTATAGCTTCCTTCTATGTAATATTTATTTTTGTCTGTAAATTGTTGTGCAATGGTTTTGGTAGTGGTGTATAATGAATCGAAAGCATATTTAGCGGCTAAGACAGGATCGGTTAAGACCTCTTGCAAATCTTTTCCAAAAGGTTCGATTTTTGGAAAATAGACCCTGCCGTTGGCGGCATTGATGGTTCCTCCAGTGGTGGCGGCTCCATCAATAAAATCAAAAATCCCGTCTGGGAATGGGTCCATTTGCTGATTTAATCTGTCAAGTCCCATAAGACGTATCAAAGGAATTCCTTTTTGAGCCCCCTCATCGAAAAAACCATTGGCAATTCCAGCTTCATCACCTTTGTACAATACATTTAATCTGAATTTATCAGGTGAAATTTGGTATGCAGAAAGGCTATATACGTTTTTCATCATTAACTTCCAGAGGGTTGATTTGGTATCCAAGGTGGTGCTCTTCAACAATTTTACTCTGAGGCAGCTGGGTGCCGAAACCTCGTTAGAAAATTCACCGACTTGATAAACTTTGTTGTCGCCAATTACGGTATATTGAAAAGCAACGGCTAATACCTGATCGGGTCCCAGAGCTGAATTTAAGGAGATGAACCCTAATTTGGAATTGAAGGTATATTCGGAAGAAGATAATAATCGGGCACTTTCTACTTTTTCGTAGTCAATTCCAGATGTGAGTCCTAAGCTGCGCATGTTTCCGTAGATGGTTGAGATATCACGAATGAGTGAACTATCTACCACGGAAGTTAAATTATTGATTCCATTGTCGGGCATATTACCACCTACGTATTGAAATCCTTGAAATTGCGGATGTGCTTCGCCTAAGTCGGTGAAAGCTACAATATTTCTGTTTTCGGTGGTGGCGGCTCCAATGGTGGTGCGCCATACTTCAATCTTGGTGATGACAATCGGAGAACCTACCAAAGGTAAGGTTTCCAAGTATTTATTATAATGATCTCTAAAATATTGACCGATAAAATAGTGCTTATTTTCTTCGTATTCGTCTGCTTTAAAATAAAATTCGTTGGTTTGGGCTCCGCCGGTAACGGTAATGGTTTTCGTTTCGGACGTTTGTTCCGAGGCAACAGCAGTGACCGTTAAATTCCCGAATTTAAGTTGTGTCTTGATTCCGAACAAACTTTGGCTTCCGGTAATCAAAGAGCTGTTTAAAGGTAAGGATACATTTCCGAACTCTAACAACTGTATAATGTCGTCTTCTTTCCCCTCGTATTTGAGCTTTATCTTTTCGGTTTCAAAATCAAAATTGGCTTCCGTATTGTAATTAAGGTTGAATTCTATTTTATCTCCGATTTTAGCCAGTAAATTTAACTGAATATTCTGATCAAAGTTAAAATTCGTTCTTCGCCGTTGTTTTACCGGGATATTAGGGTTCTGATCTGTGCGGTGAATAACTCCGAAAATCAACTCCGCACTTCCCGACGGACGAATATCGATTACATTGCTTCCGAAGATACTTTCAAAAACGTCACCTCCGATTTTAAGCTGAGGGATAATGCCTCCTCCACCTCTGCGGTTACCGCCTCCTTTATATCCAACTCCTTTCTCTTTCCAGTAATTGGCGGTCTCTTTTCTCAAATCGTAATCTATAAATTCGTTGATATCCATGTTTGCGCCCGGGCCATAAGGAGTTGAACCGGTCATATATTGAAAATTATAGGTATTGGTTTCGGGATCGTATTCGATAGTGGTTCCTACCCCGGGAGGATTTTGTAAAGTAAAAGGACTGTCTTTTCCACTTTCGTCAAGTGGGTTGGTATTGGGCTGAGGTACGTCCACTTTGTTGCCGGTATCGGGGGGAAAGGTCAAAACATCTGTTGTCTTCTCTGATTCTGATGTGGTAGCAGAATCGAAATAACGATCGTAGAGAATTGACGACCCTTTAGGTGCAGGTACAGCCCACACTACAGAGTAAAGTGTCAACACTATTACGGCCGAGAAAATATAGTATTTTGTCTTTTTTCCGATAGTCACTTTTACAACAAACCTTTATTTCTACAATAATTTCAGAGCTTTCTTGATGAGTTCTTCCACAGAGAGATTAATTCCTTCCGCATTAATAATTTTATCCAGCACAACATCTGCTATGTTTTTGGTAAAACCTAACGATATTAAGGCTGATAACGCTTCAATTTTATTATTATTGTAAGAAAGTGAATTTTTTTCAATCCCATTAACAGCGATGGGTTTTCCTATTTTATCTTTCAGGTCAATGACCACACGTTGTGCTGTCTTGCCTCCGATTCCCTTGATTGATTGTAATACTTTATAATTTTCCGTGGCAATGCTATTCACAATTTCGTTCACGCTGAGTGAGGATAGAATTAATCTTGCCGTATTGGCTCCGATGCCGTTTACTGTAATTAATAATCTGAAAACATTTCGTTCCTCCTCGTCGAAAAAACCAAACAAAGATTGGGAATCTTCCTTGATGATGTAATGGGTGTAGATTTTAATCATCTCGTTACAATTTTCAATTTTTGAAAAAGTTGTCAACGAAATATGAATAAAATAAGCCACCCCTCCGGCAGTTTCAATTACAACGTAGGCAGGGCTTTTTTCTACGATCTTGCCTTTTATGTAAGTTATCATTCCTCATTTTTTGAAGCGGCAAAGATACATTATTTTTGGAAATGGAAGCAAGTAGCCGAATACAGACAATTTATATCACTTAAATTGCTGCTTGTAAGTAAATCAGATAATGTTTTGATTGTTCGAAACGAAGTTTTTCCTATGGATATATTGAGGAATGTACAAGTGGAAAATCTTCTTTTTAGCCGTTCTATTCTTTTAAGATTTTTAAAGAATCCTCCATTCTTTTTGATTGCCATTGATCTGTTTAACAAATGGCTAAGAAGATATCGAAAAATGATGACTTATTCATCCGTTTTTTCTTCGGTTTGATCCTCTTTGGCATTTAAATTGGCCATAAAATTGGCTTCAATCCTGGAAAATCTATATAAAGTGTTTCTGGAAAACAGCAAGAAAATAACAACGGCCAATGCAATCAAAATTCCCACCAAAGGAGTAAATTTAAAAGATTTGGAAAGTATGATAATCACAAAGAAAGCTGCAATAAAAATTCTAAACAGCGACCAAGCCACAATACCGGTTCTGCTTAATTTGCTTTCTCTCCATAATCTGGAATAGATGGTTTGGGTGCTTTGTTTATTGCTCATTAATCCATATAAAAAAGGTGACATCAAAATGAGGGTAAGCAATGCATTGATTATATTGACGACGGAAATGGGAATGCGACCTTGTAGTTTGTCGAACATGAAGGGATAGAAATATTGAAAAGCGAGGAAAGTGATGGAAAAACATAACACGGAAAAGATGGAAGTGCGTAGAAGTGAAATTTTAATAATGGTCTTCCAGTCGCTTTCTTGTTTGATATTATTCCCTCCTATTTTATAGTTATCAAGCATGTTGATAACCTTTTCGGGAAGTATTTTATGAATCCAGCTGTAAAAAGGATTGGCCGCTTTGATGAAATAGGGAGTGGTGAAAGTGGTGATGACCGATACGGCCACAATAACGGGGTAAATGAAATTGCTGAGTACGCCCAATGAAACCCCCAATGCGGCAATGATGAAGGCAAACTCGCCGATTTGCGCCAAACTGAAACCTGTTTTGATGGAAGTCTTAAGCGATTGTCCGGAAATCAGAACCCCACTGGTGGAAACAATAGCTTTGATAAACAAGGTGATTAAGGTAATAATGAGGATGGTTCCCCAGTGTTCAATCAATATATGAGGATTGACCAGCATACCCACCGACACAAAGAAAATGGCTCCAAACAGATCTTTGATTCCTTTGATGAGTTTTTCGATATGTTCACCTTCTATGGTCTCTGACAGGATGGAACCCATCACAAATGCCCCAAGTGCAGAAGAAAATCCAACAAAATTGGCAAAAACGACCATTCCGAAACACAACCCAATGGAGATAATCAGCAAAGTTTCGTCATTGATGTACTTTTTTGCTTTGCGGAAAAAAGTGGGAATCACCGATATGCCCACAACAAACCACAAAATTATAAAGAATAGGAGCTTAAGAATCAGGAGTATCATTTCACTTCCCGCAAATTGTTTACTTACGGCAGCGGTGGAAAGCATGACCATCATGACAATGGCGACCAAGTCTTGAATAATTAAAACAACCATGGTAATATCGGTAAAACGCTGATTTTTGAGCCCTAAATCTTCAAAAGCTTTGATGATGATGGTGGTCGAAGACATGGCCAGCATGCCGCCTAAAAAGATACTTTCCATAGGGTTCCAGCCTAAAAAATAACCAGTTAGGAAGCCTATACAGATCATGGCAGTAATTTCGGTGGCTGCTGTAATGAACGCGGTGCTGCCTACCTTAAATAGTTTTTTAAAGCTGAACTCAAGCCCTAACGCAAACAAAAGGAAAATAATTCCTATTTCCGACCACTCCTCAATATTACTTTGTTCGATGACGGTGGGGAAAAGCGCAAATTGAGGACTCACCAGAAAACCTGCAACAATGTATCCTAAAACCAAAGGCTGTTTTAATAGCTTGAAAATGATTGTAATAACACCGGCTGAAATAAGTATAAGAGCAAGATCGGATACCAAATGTAATTGTTCTGACATAGTAGGTAGATTTTAATAATTAACAATAAATTTTGATACTTGTTGAAGTAGAATTTGAAAGATGCAAAAATACGGGAATTATTTTGGTATTGATTGTGTAAATCTAAAAATGGATTTCTATTTTTAATAAAAAAAGGGGATATGATCCTCTTGTTGACACTGTTGTTAGGATGTAAGAATTTGAAAAGTAATATTTTAAATAAAATAAAAGCCAATAGGATAAATTTTGTTGGAAATAAAAATAATAAACAATGGCTTATTTACGCCTACCATCGAGAAACAGGTGAGATTGTTGCTTATGTTTGGGGTAAGAGAGATTTAGCTACAGTCCAAAGGTTGAAGACAAAGCTTAAACAATTAGGTATTCACTACACCC
>JAVWBZ010000117.1:0-5593 GCA_036649255.1 Bacteroidales bacterium | reverse complement strand
ATAGTCAGGATGTAAGTTTGCAGGAAATCGGGAAGGAAATTTCCAATCTTCCTTCTAATTCGGTTGTTTTGATTGGAGTGTATAGTCTTAATAGCTGGAAACAATACATAGCTCCGGAAGAAGTAGCACGTTATTTTCAAAGGATCAATGCACAAAATGGGCATGAGTTTCCATTTTTTTGCCTTTTTGATGTCTATATGTCTCCGGAAGTGATAGGGGGAAAGGTAAATGAAGGAAGGATACAAGGAGAATTGTTGGGAAAAGCAGCCGTACAATTGCTTCAAACGGGAAAAATTTCAAGTGAAATTACAAATCCCGATATTGATAAAACCAAATGGATCTTCAGTTACTCTGCTCTCCAAAAATATGGTTTGGAGAAATCGATTAACTGTGAAGAATCGATTGTTTTATATCAACCTGATTCTTTTTTTGCGAAATATAGTAAATATGTTATTTTGGCTTTTTCTTTCGGGGGCATATTATTGTTATTCCTTTTGCTGGTGTCATATTTTAATATCGTGTTAAGAAGACAGGTTGATAAAAGAACCAAACAACGTGATGAATTACTCTGGAAATTCGAACATTTTATTGCGAAAATGCCTGTGGGTTATATTGAAACCGATAAAAATAGAAATATTAAAGCTTGGAATAAAACTTGTGAAAAAATGTTTGGGCATACCTTTGAAGAGGTGAAAGGAAGAAATATCATTGATATTGTAGTACAGGAAGAAAATAAAAAGGTTGCTAAAGAACTGATCAGTTCTTTAGCAAAAGAAGATGTTAAAGTATCTTCTTTTGACGGCAATATTTCAAGATGGGGAAGGGTGATGATTTGTGAATGGTATTTTACCACTCTCTATGATAAAGAAGGGAATATTATTTACCATTTGTGTTTGGTTATCGACAAAACCGAAAAGGAACAATTGAGAAAAAATCTTGAATTCATGCTAAGAAAAAACAAGGAATTATTGCTCGAACATGACCGTTTTGTAGCCAATTCCATGCATGATCTTAAAAATCTGTTGACTCCTTTGATTGCTTACTCTGAAATGATGATGTATAATAATCTTTCTCTCGAAAAAATTCAAACGGTATCGGAACAATTGAACAGAAGTGCCAATATGCTAGTGGAAATTTGTACGGAATTGATGAATATCAGTAAAATTCGAGGAGAATTAACAACCGTTTCTCCTGTTGAATTTGATATTTATGAAATGATACGCGATATTATCTATATGACGGAAGCCAATTATAGTCGAAAGAATATTACCGTTGTCAATGAAATTCCTGAAAACCAAAAATTATTTGCCGATCCCGAGATGGTTAGTTCGGTAGTATTGAATTTATTGAGCAATGCGGCCAAATTTACTTACCCAAATGGCCATATTGTAGTTTCCGGACAAATGGTCAGCGACACGCAATTTGAAGTGATGGTGAGTGATGATGGAATGGGCTTTAAGGTGGATAATTTGATAGAACAAATTGGCGAAAGTACCTATTTTACTACTCCCGGAACAGCTGGAGAGCAAGGAACTGGTTTAGGCCTCATTTTAGTAAAAGATTTAGTAGAGAAAAATCACGGTTCTGTCAGAGCTTATAATAATACAACAAGGGGAGCTACTTTTACGTTTACATTACCATGTAAAAAACATGAAGAAATATAATTGTTTTTTTAGTTTTATTAACTATTTTTGCCGTTTAAAATAGCTAATGGCGTGTTTTAGTTCTAAACTCTTTTGATATGAGGAAACTTTCATCTTCTCTTTTTTTTATTTTTTCTCTTTTTTTATTTTTTGTGATTGATGTCAAAGCGATTGCACAATCTGTGCCCCATAAATTATTAATTATTATTTCATACCATCCTTTACAGAAATGGAATCTTGGGGTTACGGAAGGATATGCGCCGTATATTTTTAATAATGACTATGAATTGAGTTTTGTTTTTTTAGAAGAAAAAAAATTCCCTTTAACGGAAGAACGACAAATAAAAATTTGTGATGAAATAAATACAGTATATGCCAATACCCATTTCAGTGCGGTTTTGGCTATTGATAATCCGGCACTTGGTTTTGTGAATGATCATTACAACCAATTAAAACCCATTTACGGATTGCCTGTTTTTGCGGGCGGGATCAATCATTTTGAACTTCAACTTGTTTCCAATCTTCCCCAGGCTTTGGTCATTCCCGAATTGATTAATCCGATTGCAACATTTGATAAGATATTGGAATTTTTTCCCGATGTGCAACAAATTTATATTTTGAACGATTATACTATCAGTGGAAAAGCGCTGAAAAATGATATTCAAAATGCAATCAGGCAAAATGAAAGACGGTTTGCACAAATTAAGTTTTTGTACAGTCCAGATAAACCCTTTCCAGAGGTTATATCTGAGATCAAAAAACTTCCCAAACGCAGTGTGCTGTTGATAGGAGTTTATAACCAAGATTACAATGCTACCCATTATTCGTGGGAGAGAATGTCGAGCGAATATGCAAAATTATCTCTTCCTATCTTTTGCTTGATCGAAACAAGCATAGATACAAACGTTATTGGGGGAAAACTGGATTGTTCAACAGTGCAGGGAACCTTGTTGGGAAAAACCGTATCGGAATATTTCAAAACGGGCAAAATGGGTTCCGGGTATGTTCATATAAAAGAGGACAATACAAAGTGGATTTTTAGCTACCCGGCCTTACAAAAATATAAATTACATAAAGAAATAACCGATGATGCTACTCTGTTGTTTGCTCCGGAAAATTTATTGCAGAAATATAAAAAACAAGTTAATATAGCTCTTTTCATAACGGCTCTTTTTTTAATTACTATTATAGTAAATGCTTTAAATAATTTAATTTTCCGTAAAAAAGTAAAAAAAAATACAGCGAATTTACAAAAAGAAATTGATGAATTTAATTGTTTTATTCATTCAGCTTTCGTAGTTTATATAAAAGTTACGGGAGATCTTATAATTGATCAATGGAATAAAACGGCAGAAAGAATCTTTGGCTACACTGCCGATAAAGTGATAGGGAAAAATATTTTTGATGTTATTGTAAAAAAAGAAGACATAGATAGAGCGAAGTATCTTATTGGGGAGGTGCTAACGCATCAGGTATCTTGTTATTATTCGGAATTTACGATATCTAAGTATGGCGATAAAGTATTGGGAGAGTGGTATATTACGACGATTTGTGATGAAAAAACTAATACGGCGGTGCACTATTGTATTATGGTAGATGTAACCGAGAAAAAAAGATTGGCGTATGATCTTGAATATTTTGTGCAAAAATATAAAGAGTTGAAGGTAAATTATGATCGTATGTTGATAACATCGTTTGATTCTTTAAAGCAGTTGAATTCACACCCAGACTTAACATTTAATGAAATAAAAGAAAGTTCGGAACGATTTGCCTGGATGTTAAAAAATAGATTGGTAGAACGAAATTTGTCGGGAAGTTTGATCAAAGTAAATCCTTCTTATGTCCAAGTAAATAATTTGATGACAAATTTGGTGGAACTTCTAGAACTTCAATTTGAATATAAAAATATTCAAATTCTGAATCAACTCAATGCGGAACAAACCGTTTATGCCGATATGGAAATGGTGAGCACTGCCTTCCTGAATATTTTATCGAATGCTTGTAAATTCTCCAATATTAAAGGAATTATTCTAATGACAGATAAAATATTGGATCAAGATTTCTATGAAATCACCATTCAAGATAATGGGATGGGGCTCCCAACGGAAACATTATTTGAGTATCTTAATAAAAATATCTATTATTCGAAAGAAGGTCCTTTTGGAGAAACCGGAACTGGTTTGGGATTGCAAATTGCGAAAGAATTTATCGAAAGAAATTATGGATTTATTACATTGAAAAACAAACACGATAGAGGAACTTCCGTTATTATCATTTTACCCGTTCATCCTGTTACATACCATCCTTTTCAGAAACCATCCATATCTGGGCATCCGCAAGATATCTAAAATCATCATAATGAAAAAAATATTTGTTCTTTTTATTTTCGTAATTACGTTGTTAATCCCTGTTCATGCGCAACAACCATTAGATCAACATTCAACAAATAAAAAAATCTTAATGATCAATTCCTATTGTTTGTTGCAAAAATGGACGGTAGATTTTAGTGATGGGTATATTCCGTATATATATAATGATGATTATGAGGTTTATATGACTTTTTTGGATGAAAAAAGATATCCTTTGACCAAAGAACGTCAACAAGTGTTTTATAAAAATTTGAACGAGTTTTATAAAAATATAAAATTTGACTTGGTGCTGGTTACAGATAATCCAGCCTTGACTTTTATCAATCATTATTATCATGATATTGCTTCGATTCATGAGGTGCCGGTATTTGCAGCCGGTATTAATTTTTTCGATTCGTCCATGATTAATAATATTTCCCAAACACTTGTGATTCCTGAATATATTGAACCTATTGCTACGATTGATCAAATACTCTCTTTTTTCCCAAATTTAAATACAATTTATATTTTAAATGATTATACCGAAACGGGTAACTCTGTGCAAAAAGAGATTCAAAAGAAAATATTATTGCATAAACAACGATATATTGGAGTTAATTTTATTTATAACGAGAATCTTGCTTTTGATGAAATCATTGAAGATATAAACTCTTTGCCAAAGGGGTCGGCTGTTTTACTGGGAGCCTATAATCAGGATAAAAACGGACAATATTTTTCGTGTGAAAAAATACCCGGCAAATTGAAAAAAATTAAACTCCCTATTTTTTGTTTGGCTCAACAATATCAAGATTCTAGTTTTGTGGGTGGAAAGATGAATCTTGCCCAAGAACAGGGGCGATTATTGGGAGAAGCAGTACAAAAATATTTTAAAACCCATAGAATCCCGTATGAGTATTCTAAAATTGCTCAAGATAATACCAAATGGATATTCAGTTACCCAGCGTTGGAAAAATTTAACTTGTTGGATCGTAAATTTGATAAAAATGCCATTCTGTTAAATGCCCCCGACAAACCCTATGCTAAATATAAAAAACAGTTTGAAATTGCTTTTTTTATGATTTGCTTGTTGCTGATTTCTATTATTATATCAATCATTTACAGTTTTGTCATGCGTAAAAGAATAATTCGTAAGACAAATGAAATCAAAGCAAAGGTGAATGTTTTTATGGATTTTATAGAAAAAATACCTCTCTCCTATATTCAATTTGATAATGAGAATATAGTGACGGTATGGAATAAATCGGCTGAAATGTTATTCGGATACTCTAAGAAGGAAGCCATTGGCAAAAATCTAATAGACTTGATTATAAAAAAAGAATTTCAGGAACAAGTGCTTTATAATCAACGTTTTTTTGTCAAAGATAATATTACTTATTCCGGCTCGGAAATGAATATTAATAAATATGGAGAAGAAATGCGATGTGAGTGGTACTTTACTTTTGTAAAAGATCATTCCAATATATTAAAAGAAACTCATTGCATTGTAATTGATATAACAGATAAAAAAAGTGCTAAAAATGATGAGAAAATACTCATTGATAAGCTCAAAACCATTAAAACAAACAAGGAACGTATTTTGAT
>JAVWBZ010000116.1:0-5607 GCA_036649255.1 Bacteroidales bacterium | reverse complement strand
CAAAAAGCTACTTGGGAATACAATATATTATGGGTTTCTGATCTTGATTCACGTGTGGATTATGTCATCGGATCATTATATACTTCAATAAATCCGTTGACATAATCCACACGTGAATCAAGATCAGAAACCCATAATATATTGTATTCGTCCCATATTTTAAGATCACCGGTTTTATAAAACTCAATTAACTTATTAAGATGTGCTTTTTGTGATGGATTTTCGGCAACAGTAGCAGCTTTTTCCAACCAAAAAACAACCTTTTCAAGGGCAGGACTGTACAAACCTCCAATTTTATAACGATTTTCCACTACTTTCCCGTTGACATCTTTGATTAATTTGGAGTTTAAACCGTAAGAAACAGGCTTTTCGGGATCTTTATTTTGATCATTTTTCTTTAATAAAGCATAGTAATTTTCTGCCTCTTTTTGAGAAACACCTTCATAGAAATTAACGGCCGATTCGGTAATAAGATCTTTCTGAGGATCTTGACAAATCTTGGTCGGGGCTATTTCAGGATTAAAAATGATGTTGGTTATGTTGGCTTTAAATTGATCAAGTGTTCCCCCTTCTGGTATTGGAAATAAGGTTGGGTCCGATTCATTCAATAAAGTTGTAAAATATTCTTTTGAAATTTCGGGAAAAAATTTGGTGTTGGCATAATGATGATGAATTCCGTTGGAGAACCAGAATCTTTTTACATAAACCATGAATTTTTTCCAATCGGTACTGTTTTGATCGCCTTTATATGTTTTTACAATATTATCTAAAGTAGATTTTATAGAGAGGTTGTATTTACAATTTTGATCGAAAATAATATCTCTTCCGCATAAGGCAGCTTCACTTAAATAATAGACTAACTCTTTCTGTTGCAGGCTTAATTCATCCCACCCGTCAACTTGATAACGCATAATTTCTATGTCTGCAAAACGATCTGCTACAAATTCAAATTCTTTCGGTTCATTGGCTGCAACGGGTTCGACATTCTTTTTTTTACAGCCTATTAATACCATCACTGAGACAATCATCATAATACCAATCTTTTTCATACCATTTTTATTATTATTATTCTAAATTTTAAGGCTGCAAATTTACACGATTTTTTTTATGATCTTGAGAATATTTTTCTTTCAGCAGGAATGTTTGAAAATCTTTCTTCATATCTCTCATTTTTAAATTGGAGTGAAAACATATAAGAAGAATGGAATGTTTATAAACCAATTATGTCTTAATAAATGTTAATGATATTTTTTTATTTTTGCATTTTGATAAATCTAAACCTAAATTATAGAATATGAATGTGATATTGGTTTCGTTAGTTTACCTCTTGTTTCCTTTTATTATTATTTTGCTTTTTAAGAGATATTTGTGGGTAAAAAAAGTGGGGACGGTGATTATGGCGTATGCCATCGGTATTGTGATGGCTTTGCTGGGGCTTCTTCCTATAGGTGATATGGTGGGTGCGGAAACCATGAAAAGTGTTCAAAACATGTTAATGAATATAACGGTACCTTTGGCAATTCCTTTAATGTTATTCAATTCTGATTTTAAACTGTGGACCAAATCGTTGCCCAAAACTGTTACTGTTTTGTTGGGAGGACTTGCTTCCATTGTGGTTGCTGTTATATTGGGCTTCTTTTTATTTCGCAATTCGGGAATAGATGATTTAGCAAATGTTGCCGCCATGATGACAGGAATTTATACGGGAGGAACGATGAATTTTTATGCTTTGGGAGCAGCCTTGAAGGTGGATCCCAATACCATTATTTTGGCTTATACTTTTGAAATGCTGGTTACGTTTCCATTTATTCTGTTTTTAGTGGCAGGTGGGTATAAAATTTTTAGAAAAATACTACCTTATCCGGATGAATCTGTTACCATTGGAACCAGTGAAATCGGTTTAAAAGGGGGAGATGATTTCGAAAATTATTCGGGAATGCTTAATAAAAAGAATTTTCCCAAAATGATGCTGGGGTTGCTGTTGTCGGTGCTGATGTTGGCAATAGGAGCAGGTTTATCTCTTTTGATTACGGGAAAACTTAATGAATTGGTGATCATCCTTACCATTACAACTCTGTCCATTGCAGCTTCTTTCAATAAAAAGGTGAGAGATCTGCCCAAAACTTTTGAGTTGGGAATGTTTCTGATTTTGATTTTCAGTATTGTGGTGGCTTCGCAATTTAATATCTACAGTATTGATACTTCTGCTATGATCATGTGTGCTTTTATCGCTTTTATCATGCTGACTTCTATTTTCTTACATTTTATTATTTGTAAAATATCGAAAGTGAGCGGCGATTTGTTTGTAGTGGGACATGTAGGGCTGCTTTGTTCACCTCCGTTTATCCCACCTATAGTAGGGGCCATGGGAAATAAAAAAGTATTGATTAGCGGGATTGTGATAGGTTTGGTGGGATATGCCGTGGGGACCTATTTAGGGCTTTTGTTGTCTTTGTTGCTCAATGCTTTGTAATTCATAGTCAATTATTATAAAAAATAACCGTTATGATAACATTTTCTCAGAAAGATCAGGAATTTATGCTTGCCCGGGGAAGTAATCAGGAGAGCGTAAAAAAACAATTTTCTTATTTTGAAACCGGTTTTGATGGTGCCAAACTCATTCGAGCCGCTGTTCCGGATGATGGAATTCTGGTGCTGGAAGAGGAACAGGTTGAAGAATTGGCTGCTGATTTTGATTGGCAGATGAAGGGAAAAAGCGCGGTGAAGTTTGTACCTGCTTCAGGTGCCGCTTCCCGTATGTTTAAGGAACTTTATCTCTACTTGGAAAGCGACGACGAAGCGATAGCTGTCAAAGCCAAAGCGTTTTTATTGAAGATCAATAAATTTGCTTTTTACTATGATTTGCAAAATGTGATGCAACGTGATGGCTATTCTTTGCAAAATGAAATTGAATTTCAGAATTATCAATTGGTGATTCGTTATATCTTGGATAAAGTGGGATTGAATTACGGCAATGTTCCCAAAGGGTTGTTGAAATTTCATACTTATGGGAGCCAATACAGAACGCCCATAGAGGAACATTTGGTAGAAGCAGCTTTGTATGCCAAAGATGAATGGGGCGTTTGCAGACTGCATTTTACAGTTTCGCCTCAACACCAATCAGAATTTGAAAAGCGGTTAGGAGAGGTGCAGGAGGAATATGAAAAGCGTTTTAAGGTGAGGTATGAGATCAGTTTTTCCATTCAAAATCCCTCTACTGATACTTTGGCCGCCGAAGAAAATAATCAACCTTTCCGTGATGCCCAAGGGAATTTGCTTTTCCGTCCTGGGGGCCACGGTGCCTTGATACACAATTTGAATCAACTGAAATCGGATCTTGTTTTTATCAAAAATATTGACAATGTATTGACGGAAGATAAGATACAGACAACTGTTTTATATAAAAAAGCGTTGGCTGCCTATTTAATAGAGTTGCAAACCCAATTGTTTCGTTATCTAAAACGTTTGGAAACCGGTGAAGTGGATGAGATGGATATGTGTGAAATTTTGGATTTTGCCGAGACCAACTTGATGATTTCGTTGGGGGAAGATGATCTTTCGGTGGAAGAACTTTATAAGAAATTAAATCGCCCGATTCGGGTTTGTGGGATGGTGAAAAAAGAAGGAGAGCCCGGAGGAGGCCCGTTTTGGGTAGAAAATAGGGCGGGAGAGGAGTGCTTGCAAATTGTGGAATCGTCGCAAATGAATTTGAAAGATCTTGAACAGAAAACTATTGTGGAAAGATCAACCCATTTTAATCCCGTAGATATGGTTTGCAGTTTTGTTGATCACCGGGGACATTATTTTAACTTGCTTGATTATGTGGATGAAAGTACGGGGTTTATCTCTTCCAAGTCTTACGGAGAACGTACACTGAAAGCGATGGAGTTGCCCGGTCTTTGGAATGGTGCCATGGCTGATTGGATCACTGTTTTTGTGGAGATTCCGCTGTCAACTTTTAATCCGGTAAAAACCGTTTTTGATTTATTAAAACGATAAAGGCAATCACAACGGATGATTTGAAGAGGAATTAATGACAGATTTTACCATATTTTTGTTATTGTATGGATATATGGAAGCAAATAAGATTGGAAAAGTTTGGTCAAAGCGGGGTTATGGAAGTGAAGAGGGGAGCGAGTACAAATTGGGTGCGTGAGCGGCTGAAGCGGCATCCCGCAGCCACTCCGGATGACAAAGAAGGAAGAAAAGAACAACGTGTTTGTAAGTGAAAAAATCAATTATGTTGGCCACGCAGCCAGGAGGAGTGGCGAGGAATATAGCGGAAGACGCGACGGCGGTACGCCGGCACGCCCAATATTCATTTGCCACTACAATAACTTTTAGAAATATACTACTGATTATTAATGTTTTGCAAAACAGAAATTTAAAATAGGAAACGGATAAGAAACGAACGAACTACTTTAGTCTGCTGTGTATTTCCATCGTTTCAAATAACTCTATGCCAAAGATACGATTTATTTTGAACATGACAAGTCTTAGATAGAAAAACAAATAGCATTTAAGACACCTATAGACATGTGGCTACCTTATTTTCCAGTTGATTCGTCTGATATAATTTTTGTTTATGCCTCTTTATATATATCTTTGCATCTGTATGAAAATATCTGAACTATTGGCAAATATACTTATTGGTGATTTATTTTTCACCGAAGATGATAAACGTTATCTTGACTCTTATTTCCATCCCGTTGAAATCAAAAAAGAACAATTTCTTATTCGGGAAGGAGAGATTGAACGTTATAGCTACTTTATCGAAAGAGGGATTTTGAGGTGTTGGACGTACGATTTTGAAGCCGAAGAAAAGACGTTTTGGTTTTCATTTCCTAATGAATTTTCATTTTCAAACATATCCTTGAATCTACAAGCACCATCAGAATTTAATGTTCAAGCAATAACAGATTGCTCGTTATGGCGAATCAGTCATGCCGATATTTATCGTTTGTATTCAGATTCGAGGAGGGTTAATCATATAATGGATATCCTTACGGCACATGTTTTTATGAATATCGTAAAACGAAACTTGAATCTTATCAAATTGAAGCCTCACGAATACTACAACTATCTTTTGCGAGAACAAAAAGATTATCTCAAATATATTCCGTTGAAATATATTGCTTCATATTTGGGGATCACCCCACAAGCCCTAAGTAGAATAAGACGTAGAATTACTTAACTTAGGTTCATCTAATTATTCATCCATTGTTCATAATTTTGCAGTGTTAAATAAAACGTAGCAATTATGATTGATTCAGTAGCTAAAGACGATTATCCTCAATTATTGAATGTATGGGAAAGTGCGGTACGAAATACTCATGACTTTCTGAAAGCGGATGATTTTGAATTTTACAAATCGCAATTACCTGCATACTTTGACCATCTGAAATTATATGCTTACAAAAATGAACATGGGGAAATCAAAGGATTTTTGGGAATTGCAGAGTATAAAGTTGAGATGCTTTTTGTTGATAACTCTTCCAGAGGTCAGGGTATAGGAAAAGAACTTTTAAACTTTGCCATCAATAAATTGAAAACAAACAAACTTGATGTCAACGAACAAAACAAACAAGCTGTGGGATTTTACAATCA
>JAVWBZ010000115.1:0-5690 GCA_036649255.1 Bacteroidales bacterium | reverse complement strand
TACATCGTAATCAGCTGCTTGCAGCAATCGGGTAAGAATACTTTCCACATCTTCGCCCACATAACCAGCTTCGGTAAAGACAGTTGCATCGGCAATACAAAACGGAACATCCAGTAATTGGGCAATCGTACGAGCAATTAGAGTTTTTCCGGTTCCGGTTTCCCCTACCAAAACAATATTAGATTTCTCGATTTCAACATCCTGATCGGTTTGTTTGGCATACAATATTCTTTTATAATGATTGTACACAGCCACTGCAATCACTTTTTTAGCTTCATCCTGACCAATTACATATTCATCTAACCGGGCTTTTATTTCAGCAGGTTTCAGCAAATGGACCTTGATATCGGAAAGTTGTTTAACAGCTTCTTTTCCGTGAATATCTTCCACAATTTCCTTAACGGCATCGGCACAAGTTTCACAAATTGCACCCGTGACACCATGTATCAATATTTTATTAGCGGGAATTTTCTCGCCGCAGAAGCTACAGTAATTATCTTCAATTTTATTTTTCGCCATTGGAAATCTTATCGTTTTTTAAAACATCATCAATCATGCCATATTCTTTGGCTTCCCCTGCAATCATCCAATAATCGCGATCACTATCTTTCCAAACCTGTTCATATCCTTTTCCGGTATGATTGGCAATAATTTCGTATAATTCTCTTTTTATTTTTTGAATTTCTCTTGCTTCGATTTCAATATCGGAAGCCTGACCTTGGGTGCCACCCATCGGTTGGTGGATCATAATCCTGGAATGGGGTAATGCAAACCGTTTTCCCTGTGCTCCTGCGCACAACAGCACGGCGGCCATAGAAGCGGCCATTCCGGTACAGATGGTTGAGATATCGGGTTTAAGATACTGCATGGTGTCGTAAATACCCAATCCTGCATATACGCTTCCCCCGGGGCTATTCAAATAGATCTGAATATCCCGTTCAGCATCCTGAGATTCCAAAAAAAGCAACTGAGCCTGAATAATATTGGCCACATCATCATAAATAGGAACTCCCAGAAAGATAATACGATCTTTCATCAATCTTGAAAACACATCCAATTGTGTAATATTCATAGGACGTTCTTCAATAATATATGGAGTAATATAATCATTGACAATAGAAGAATATTGATCAACTCTTAAACTATTAATGCCATGATGCTTAACAGCATATTTTCTAAACTCGTTATGATTCATAATTTTATTCTTTTGTAGTTGTTTTTTTGGGTTTCGGTGTTGCTTTCGGTTTATCGCTTTTTATTTTTTCCACCTTTTCCTCTTCCGTTTCTTTTTCTGTATTTTTTGTTTTTTCCGCCTTTTTCTTGGCCGGTTTTTCTATTTTTTTACCGGTTACTTCTGCTACAAAATCATTAAAGTCGCCTGTTTTTTCTTCTACTTTAAACTGAGAGCGTAGAATGTCCTGAATTTTATTATCAAACAATTGATCATAAATATTTTTTACATCTTTTTTGTTCTTTAACGCATCGTTTACCAAAGTGTTCAATCGATCGGCAATATCAGCTTCATTAAAATTGGCAAAATAATTTTTCATAAAGAAATCGCGCACATAGGCTTTCACTTCTTCTTCGGACACTGAAATCTGATGATCTTTTACCAATTTAGCTTCTACCATTTGCCATTTGAATGATTTTTGATAATCTTCATATTTCTCATTCAATTGTTCTTCCGTCATCTCTTTTTGTGTGGTTAAGATATAGCGTTTAATGAATTCGTCTGGGAATGTGATTTCAACATGATCCAATAGGATTCCGATGGCATCATTCATAAATTGGCGATCGGTTTCCGTTTTCCATTGGTTTTCAATTTGTTCAGCTACTGCTTTTTCCATTTCGCCCACATTTTTAACGGATTCATCTGGATAGGCTTTTTTGAAAAAATCTTCATTCAATTCAGCTGGCATCACACGACCAATATTGATAATTTGAGCATCAAATTCGTAATTATGATCGGTTTCGATCTCTTTTTCCGTCATTTTCATAAATCTCAAAAATGCCATTTCATCGGTAAAAATTGTTCTAAAAGCAATTTTCAATTCATCGTTTAATTTTTTGCCGATAAGCAATTTCTTTCCTTCTTCATTCAAATCTTTGGTAAAGAAAAAGCCCTCTTTATCAGCATATTTCACTGAAATATAATCATCTTCTTCTATTGTATCTGGCGTTGAATATTCACCATGTCTTTTTCTCATTTGAAGAATCAAATCTTCTTTTTCATTCTCGGTTGCTTCAATTTTAAATGATTTAACAGCGGGTAACTTGGCAAAATCAATTTCAAATTCCGGTTGAAGAGCATATTCATATACGAAAACAAAACGATCCGGGTTTTCAAAATCAACAGTTGACTTAGCCTCTACCGGAAGCGGTTCCAATAGAACATCCAACTTATTATCTTTTAAATAACCATAAAGAGCATCGGCCATCAAATTATTCACTTTTGATTAATCCCATGGGTGCATTTCCAACTCTAAAGCCCGGCACTTGTGCTGTCTTCCGTTGTTTCTTCAATGCGGCTTCTACTTTTTCTGCATAATCGTCTTTGCTGATTTCAATACTCAATTCTTGAATCTGATCGTTGATCTTTTCGTTTTTAATGTTCATTATATTATAATTTTACGTTTTTAATTTTAGGGTGGCAAAAATACAAATAAAATCAATATGTTGACATAGAAATTTAACTCTTCATATCACAATTAAAAGATCATCAATTAAATAAATAGCCGTTATATTTCCCCTTCCATTTCTTCTTCCATCGGAAGCTTTTCTGGACGTTTTTTGTAGTTGTTAATTTTATAGGAAATATTTAAGGATATTCTATATCCATCATGTTCTCTTTCACTCCAGGCATCATATCCATTTACATTTTCCAATGAATAGGTATGCGTTTTTGTCACCACGGAATAGAGCAGATCGCGTATATTTAAACTGACAATCAAGCTATTATTAAGAAATCCCTTTTTCACACCTAAATTCAGTGAATAATTGGCTGATCGTTTTCCCTGACCTATACCACCGCTTCCCCATCCCATGCTACCTGTGGTAAGAGAAGGCGATCGATAGCGAAAGTTAAGTTGAAAATCCCAATTTTTAGGCAAGTTGAAAGTTTGGTTGATCCGAAATCCCCATGCCCAATCACGTGATAAGTTTTCATCAATCAGGTCATCGCTATTGATAATATTTCTATAGAAATTGCCAGTGGCATTAATTTTCCAAAATTTCCAGATCCGTTGTCCGTAGAATAATTCTACGCCTATATTATGGCTACTGTTAAGATTTTCGTAGGAAGTCATGGTATAAGTTACCATCTGCCCATCCACCTCTTGTTCTTTTACTTCGGTGTATCTTGTGATTAAATTGCTTCTCTGTCTATAAAATGCCGTTACCGTAAGAGATGATTTTTTAATATTCAACATATATCCCAATTCCAGTGAATTGGCAAATTCAGGTCTCAAATTGGGGTTTCCTTTGCGTAAATTCTGTTTATCCGAAATATCAATAAAAGGGTTCAATTGCCATACCGTAGGACGAGAAACTCTACGTGAATAGCTCAATTGCAACGCATGTTGTTCGTTAATATCATATTTTAAATGCACGCTGGGAAATAAATTGAAATAGTTGTTCTTATAAACAGTATCGGCCGATTCCAAATCAGAAAATGTATTGGCCAATTCCGCTCTCAATCCCACTTGCATTTTAAATTTTTTCCAAAACGTATTGGAGTAAATAAAATAGGCTGCATTAATAAATTCCGAAAAAATAAAATTATTGGTTTGTGTGGTATCTTCCATCAATATATTTTCATCATTTCCAGAAAAAAGCGAATAATCCTGTCCTATAGAACGATATGAAAACTTATATCCCGTTTCAATTCTACCACCATTTCCAACAGGCGTTACAAAATCAATTTGTGCATTGCCATTTCGGTTCAAATCTATTGTCCTTGTTTTCTGGAAATAGTTTGGTGCCGTATCAGGAATAAAAAATTGTTGCAAATACCAATTGGTTGACTCCCCATCTCTTTGAGTAAAAAATAGATCGCCCGTTAACTCTTGTCCTTTTTTTTCAAAGGTTTTCTTATAATTAATAGCAGCATTGTAAGTATTATTATATCCCCCACTTTCTCCTTCCTGATCATAACCCGAATAGGGAAAATATTCTCCCGCCAAGATATTAGAGTTTTGAGAATACAAGGTACTTTTATTGTTATTATTTCCTCGCTGATAGCCGAAAGAAAAATTCAACGTATTTGTTTTATTGATGTACCAATCCAATCCTGTATTCAATGTATGATTATATCCGCTAAAATCGCTCCGGTTTGTTTGATCAAGGTGCGAAGAATCAGTTCCGAACCAAGAGTCTCGCGACAAAGTTCCGGCACTATGACGAGCGAACTTTCGAAATCCGTAGTTTACAAAAATATTGATCTTGTTATAACTATAATTAAAATTAATGTTTCCGTTATACCTGTCGAAATAGAATCTTTTTTGAAAGAACGACAAATTACCCCCCAAGCTTACCATTCCATTAAATCCCGATTCTTTTTTCTTTTTGAGTACCACATTCAGAATACCGGCCATTCCATCGGGCTCCAAACGTGCCGAAGGGTTGGTGATCACTTCAATACTTTCAATCATAGCAGCAGGAATCTGATCTAATGTAAGTTGTGTGGGACGGCCATCTATTAAAATCGTAACATTTTCACTCCCTCGTAAAGTAACATTTCCATCCATATCAACATCTACCGAAGGTACTTCTTCCAATACTTCCACCGCAGTAGCCCCATCCGCTGTAACACTTGATTCAACATTGTAAACTGTTTTATCTAAATTACTTTGTAACATCTCTCTCTGAGCCTTCACTTCAACTGTTCGTAAATTTGTACTTTTATTGGAAAGTGCAAATTTGGGTATTTTATAAATTGGATATTCTTTTGAAATCGTAAAAACACTGGAATAGTGTTTTGCATAACCTACGTATTGTATTTCAATAAAATAGTTTCCAAAAGGAATATCAGAAATAGAAAAACGCCCGGATTCATTGGTAATGGCGTACTGAACCGTAGTTGAGTCTTTGGCATTTTGCACATAAATAGAAGCAAATTCTATCGGTTTTCCAAACTCATCTACAATAGATCCCATAATGGAACCTTTTATGTTTGAATTATTTGGAGTCATTTTTTGCTGGGGTTGTGAAAACAAATCAACCGTTAGCAAAAAAATATTTAGTACAACAAATACAAAATTTCTGAAGTTAGACATAAATAAGAAAATTAGGATAATACAAAAAAAATTTCAGCATAGACAAAACCTATACTCTTTGGTTTAATCTATGCTGAAATTATAGCGATTTCAAATCGATTTATTGTACATAAAATAGATATCTTTGGTCTAAAATATCTGTTTTATCTTTTAATCCTTCTATAATGACCATTTCGTTACGAGCTCTACCCAACATTAGATTTTTTAGCAAGGCTTTCTCTATTGCAAGATTAGCACTGGGTGTTGAGTTTTTCATATCGGCTATAGAAACCACATACACCATATTATTACCACTCACTGCGGTCGGTTTCTTATCGGCAGGTAAATTAAAGATACGAGCAATGGCAACACCGTCAACATTACGATTTTGGTATGTATCACCATCAAAGGATAACATGACACTATCCATAAGAGGAG
>JAVWBZ010000114.1:1293-5717 GCA_036649255.1 Bacteroidales bacterium | reverse complement strand
GCTGCATCACTCGGTAGGTTACTCAAATCGAGAGGTGTGAAAGTACTATGCAAAAATTGGATCCTTATTTGAATATGGACCCGGGGACCATGAATCCTTACCAGCACGGAGAAGTATTTGTTACAGAAGATGGCGGCGAAACTGATTTGGATATAGGTCATTATGAAAGATTTATCGATGAGAACTTAAACAAACACTGTAACATTACAGCTGGAAAAATCTACTATTCTGTCATAGACAATGAAAGAAACGGTGTATATGCTGGCACTACCGTTCAGATGATTCCCCACATCACCAACATGATCAAGGATAAAATCAGAATCAATGCCGAATCTAATAAAGCTGAAGTAGCCATTATAGAAGTAGGCGGTACAGTGGGTGATTACGAAAGTTTGCCATTTTTGGAAGCCATTCGGCAATTTTCAATCGAAGAGGGGTATAACAATTGCATGTACATTCACGTAGCCCTAATTCCTTTTATTACACCCAGTAACGAACTCAAAACAAAACCGGCTCAACATAGTGTTAAAGAATTACTTAGCTTAGGTATTCAACCAGATATTTTAGTTTGCAGAAGCGATCGTTCTTTAGGAAAAGAGATCAAACAAAAATTGTCACTTTTTTGCAATGTAAAAGACAATTGCATCATTGAAAATATCAACATGCCATCTTTATACGAAATTCCGTTGGCATTGGAAGAAGAGGGGTTAGCCGAGCAAGTTATCAAACGTCTTCAAATTCAATGTAAAGAAAAAGATTTACATGACTGGCAAGACATGGTAAAACGCAGTAAAAGTCTTAACACTCATACAACCATTGCTTTAGTAGGGAAATATGTGGAATTACAAGATGCTTACATCAGTGTGGTGGAAGCGTTAAAACATGCTTCTATTTTCAACCGAACCGATTTAAAAATAAAATGGATTGATTCCGAAGATATTACAGAAAAAAGTACTGGAACCTTATTAAAATCTGTAGATGGGATCATCATTCCCGGAGGATTCGGTGCTCGCGGTATTGAAGGAAAAATTAATGCAGCACGTTTTGCCCGTGAAAATAAAATTCCTTTTTTGGGTTTATGTTTGGGTATGCAAGTTGCCATTATCGAATTTGCCCGTAATGTGGCCAATCTTAAAAATGCCAACAGTATCGAAATAGATCCCACAACCCCCTATCCCGTTATTGATTTTCTGCCCGGGCAAAATGAATACAGCATGTTGGGAGGGACCCTTCGTTTAGGAAAATATCCGTGCAAACTGCGTCCTGATACCAAAGCTTTTGAGGCCTACCATTTTACCGAAATTTCTGAACGTCACCGCCATCGTTATGAAGTAAACAATGAATATCGCAACATTTTGGAAAAGCACGGCCTAGTAGTTTGTGGAACTTCCCCCAACGAAAGTATTGTGGAAATGGTTGAAGTAAAAGATCATCCCTGGTACATTGCCTGCCAATTCCACCCCGAATTCAAATCTCGTCCCAATCGTCCTCATCCACTATTTTTAGGTTTTATAAAATCCTCTGTTGACAATCAAAAATAGCATTATGATAAAAAAGATTGTTTTACAAAAAGGAAAAGAAAAATCGGTTCAACGATTTCACCCGTGGATATTTTCCGGAGCCATTCTAAAAAAAGAAGGCGATATTAAAGACGGGGATATTGTGGAAGTATATGATGCTTTCAATAATTTTTTAGCAATGGGACATTATCACAATAGTTCCATTTGTGTAAGAATTTTCAGTTTTCATCCTGTCGTTCCCGATTATAATTTTTGGAAAACAAAAGTTGAAAAAGCTATTTTGTATCGTAAAGCTATTTGCATATTTGATGATCCTCATACCAATATGTTTCGACTTATCAACGGAGAAGGCGACGGAATGCCTGGTTTGATTGCCGATTGGTTTAACGGAAATATGATCATTCAATTTCACTCTATCGGAATGTATTTAATTAAAGATATGCTGGTAGAAATATTTCAAGAACTTTTTGCTGGGAAACTTCAATCGATTTATAATAAAAGTACCACCACACTTCCCGAAAATAAGCATATTCAGCCCAACGATGAACTTCTTTACGGAAATTTTGGTGAAGTGATCGTAAAAGAGAATGATATTCCTTTTTATATTGACATTGTAAAAGGACAAAAAACGGGTTTTTTTATCGATCAGCGCGATAACAGGAAAATGGTAGGTGAATTTGCCAAAGGGAAAAAAGTACTCAATCTTTTTTGTTATACCGGAGGTTTTTCGGCCTATGCTTTGGCCGGGAAGGCGCAATTAGTTCACTCCGTTGATATTTCGAGAAAAGCCATTGAACTAACAGATCAAAACATTGCACTTTTGGGAGATACGGCTCAACAGCATCAATCTTTTACTGACAACGTATTTGATTTTTTAGATAACATGCCTCCCAATTACTATGATCTGATTGTGTTAGATCCGCCAGCTTTTGCCAAACATCATAAAGTAAAAGATCAGGGGATCAAAGGGTATCGAAACATCAACCGTAAAGCAATGGAAAAAATTAAACAGGGGGGATTTCTTTTCACTTTTTCGTGTTCGCAAGCTATTTCAAAAGAAGATTTCCAAACCATTATTTTTTCAGCTGCTGCTATGGAAAATAAAAACGTGCAAATTGTAAAGCAACTACAGCATGCCATTGATCATCCTATCAACATATATCATCCTGAAGGAAGTTATCTAAAAGGTTTTGCTTTACATATTAGTTAATGGATAGGCAATTCCTCCGTATTCATATTCTTTAAAACATAAAAAAAAGAAAAGTGTCATTTGCAAATCCTCTCCTACTAATCGGTTTAACAGCAATTCTAATCCCTATTATCATTCATTTATTTAATTTTAGGAGATATAAAACTGTTTACTTTTCCAATGTAAAATTATTACAAGACATCATGCAAAAGACACGGCGAGAGTCGCAAATCCAGCATTTGATTGTCCTTTTATTAAGAATTTTAGGAATTGCAGCATTGGTATTTGCTTTTGCCCAACCTTATATTCCCAACTCATCGCATCCCCATAAAAAAGGAAATTTGATTTCTATTTTTGTAGATAATTCATTTTCAATGGAAGCCAATTCTAAAGAAGGTTCTTTAATCAATGATGCGGTAGAGATTGCGAAAAAAATTGTCAATGCTTTTTCATATAATGATGATTTTGTTTTGATAACACAAGATTTTTCCGCTAAGCAATCTCACCTTCTCAGCAAAGATGAAATCATCACCTTATTAGATGAAATTGAAGTTTCTTCATATAGTAAAGATTTTAAGGAAATTATCGCTTTTGAAAAAAACAGTTGTTCCAATTCCAACAAAGGAAATATTTTGCATTATTATATTTCTGATTTTCAAAAAAGTGAATTCGATTTATCTACCTTACGTCATAACGATAGTTCACAGACTTATTTGCTTCCCATTCCAGTTACCAATACCAATAATGTATCTATCGACAGTTGTTGGTTTCTTACCCCGGTTTTCAAAATAGGCCAACAAGTTACACTTACCGTCAGAGTGCATAATTATGGGAATAACGATATCATGAAACTTCCTTTAAAGCTGCATATTAATAAAGAACAAAAAGCCATTGCCGCTCTTGATTTAAAAGCCAACAGCTTTGCAGACTACCAAATGCATTATACCATTACATCTGCTGGTATTCAATGCGGAGAACTATCCATAGAGGATTCCCCCATCACCTTCGACGATCAGCTTTTTTTCGTATATGAAGTTTCTAATTCCACCAATATTATTGCCATTCAAGAGAACAATCTGAATCAATATATAAGAGCTTTATATGGAAAAGATTCACTCTTTCACTACACAGAAATGAATGTTAATCAAATAAATTACTCTCAATTTAAAGAATCTCAACTTATTATATTAGATCAAATAAAATCCGTTTCATCAGGGTTTTCCGACGAAATTAAAAAGTTTGTCAGCAATGGAGGCAATCTTTTAATTTTCCCTAATAAAGAAATAGACTTACAAAGTTGGAGTGCATTTCTAACGAATCTGGGGTTACCAAACTACCAAAAATTAGAGCAAAAAGAGCTCAAATTAGGAAAAATTAACAGAGAAAGCCACTATTACAACGGAGCTTTAAATCAGGGCAACGAAAACATTGAAATGCCCACCATTTTAGAATTTTTACCTATTTCGGGGAAAACCAATTCTCAGGAAATCATTATGCAACTTGAAAATGGCGAAGTACTCTTAAGTGGTTTCCAAGTTGAGAAAGGAAAAGTTTTTATTTCTACCGTGGCCCTTAACGATGATTTCGGCAATGCACACAAACACGCCCTTTTCTTTGTGCCTCTTCATAATATTGGTATTATGAGCATGTTACAATCAAAATTATACAATATCATAGGCAAAGAGGAAATGCAATCCCTTTATGGAATTTATGAT
>JAVWBZ010000114.1:0-1283 GCA_036649255.1 Bacteroidales bacterium | reverse complement strand
ATATCAAGGAGGAAGTATTGAACATGGTGTCACAAGATCAAAATACGGAATTTATACCTGAATACAGAAAAATAGGCAGTGAAACTATTCTATTTTTCCATTCTCAAATTCATCAGGCCGGTTTTTATGATCTTAAGAGTGCGCATCTCAACTTAACAACTTTGGCCTTTAATTTTAACAGAATGGAGTCCAATCTCTCTTATTCTAGCGAGAAAGAATTAAAAACTTTTGCAGATGAAAACAATCATATGGATGTTTTAGATTCCCAAAACGAGAATCTCACTAAAAATATTACAGATAAAATAGAAGGAAAGTCACTGTGGCCATACTTTATCCTCTTGTCATTACTTTGTTTCCTCGGGGAAATATGTGTCCTTAGATGGTGGAAAAAAGGTAAAAAATAGCCTATTTATTCACATGGAAAAAATATTTCAAAACTGTTATCCTCGTAGAAAAAAATAATTTTTTTGGTTTTCTTATCGCTTCGAGAATGTAAATTTTGCTCTCTTTTTATCTCGGTATTACGATTTTTTAATTCTGGAGTTGTTATCTCAATTTTCTCATCAACTACACTTTCAGAGATGTTAGGTGTAGTTTGTTGAAATGAAGTCGGAACGTTGAAAAGTTCATTATTTTCCTCAACAAAATCTATTTTAACTTGATTTTTTACTAAAATCTCTTCTTGAGGAGTCAGCGGAGTCGATTTAGTAGTTTTTATGGTATTCTCTTGAGAAAACAAATCTACCTGATTATCAGCACTTTTCTGTATTGTATCAAATTGATTTAACATGTTTCCCACTCCCATAATGAGCCATTCGGTACTAATTTCGGGAAAGGTTTTCAATATTTTACGCGCCAAATCCAAACTTGGTTGATTTCTTCCCGAAAAAAGGTGAGTTAATCCCGAACGATTAATGTCTATGGCTTCTGCAAAAAGAGCAGGAGACATTTCTTTATATTTCATTACCTGTTTAATTCTATCAACCATATTGTTTACAATTTACAACAATTACTTTATTTTACATTTGTAACCACTTTCCCGTGAAAACATCTGTCAACTTTCCATGGTTTACATCATGCAAATATACATTTTATTTTTGTAAACTTGTTTTTTGTTTATAACTTTTTACATGTTCACTTTAATTAATATTGTAAAACATCTAATAATAAAGTACTTATATAAAATAGCATATTTATAAGAGCATTGTTAATATCTTACCTCACTCTATTTAAAGTATTATTCTATCAAATAATTATAATATATTAGAAATAAGATACTTATA
>JAVWBZ010000113.1:0-5754 GCA_036649255.1 Bacteroidales bacterium | reverse complement strand
CAATTAAACTGACAATACTATTGATGATTCCAAAGGCTCCGATGGCCATATCACCGCTGTATTGCTTGAGTTGGAGATTGATAAAAATGGCCACAAGGCAGGCACAAACATGAATGAGAAAGGGAGATAAGCCGATAGCAAAAATATCGGAGATAATTCTGCGAGAAAGCTTGAAACCCGATTTCATGAAATGGATGTAGGGTTTTTTACTCATAAAATGAGATAGTACCCATATCATACCTACAAGTTGTGAAAGAACAGTGGCGGTAGCGGCACCTCGAATTCCCCATTTGAAAATAAAGATAAAAACAGGAGCTAAAAAGATGTTGATGGTAACGGTAAGGAGAATCGAAACCATGGCTTTGGTGGGATATCCGGAAGCACGAATGATGTTGTTCAGTCCGAAGAAAATATGGGTGATCACATTGCCAAGAAGAATAATGGTCATAAAATCACGGGCATAGGGGAGTGTTTGCTCGCTGGCTCCGAAGAGGACTAAGAGAGAATCTAAAAATAGCAAAGAAACAATAGAAAAAGTTATTCCTATGATAGTGTTCAATACGAAGGCATTACCAAGAGTTCTGATGGCATCGGCACGCCGTTTTTCTCCCATACGTATGGAAACGATCGTAGAGGCGCCAGCTCCCACTAAAGTGCCTAAGGCTACCGCTAAATTCATAAGAGGAAAGGTGAGTGCCAGGCCTGAAATAGCCATTGGACCCACTCCTTGCCCGATAAAAATCCGGTCAATAATGTTGTATAATGAAGTGGCAGTAGTGGCAATAATTGCTGGAAGAGCATATTGGAAAAATATTTTTCCAATTTTCCCTTCTTCCAATTCTGTGTTTTGGTTTTTCATGTAGTTTTTTACAGTAATGAAACGAGTTTAATGGTGTTTATTTTTTTGTGATAAATATTCATCAATGGATTTGGCTGCTATTTTTCCGGCCCCCATGGCCAAGATAACAGTGGCGGCACCACTTACGGCGTCTCCACCCGCAAAAATACCTTCGTGGGTGGTTTTACCTGTTTCGTCTGCTATCAAACAGGCACGCTTGTTAATTTCCAATCCTGGAGTAGTGCTTGATAAAAGTGGGTTAGGGGAGGTGCCAATGGCCATGATAACCATGTCCACGTCAATGGTAAATTCTGAATCTGGTATGGCAATAGGGGTTCTACGACCAGAAGCATCCGGTTCGCCTAATTGCATTCGGATACATTTGATTCCATTTACCCATCCATCTTTATTTCCTAATATTTCAAGAGGATTGCACAAAAGGTTGAATCGGATTCCTTCTTCTTTGGCATGGTGTACCTCTTCGGCACGGGCGGGAAGTTCTTCTTCGGAACGGCGATATACAATGTGAACTTCCGCGCCGAGGCGCAATGCCGTACGAGCAGCATCTATGGCTACATTTCCCCCACCTACTACCGCTACTCGTTTACCCACGTAATTAGGCGTTTCAAAGCCTTCTTTGTAAGCAAATAATAAATTATTACGAGTTAAAAATTCATTGGCTGATACCACTCCGCAATAATTTTCACCGGGAATGTTCATAAAGTTGGGAAGTCCTGCTCCCGAACCGATAAAGATAGCTTCAAAACCTTCCTCTTTCATCAAAGAATCGATAGAGACTGTGCGCCCTACGACTACATCTTTTTCGAAATGAACTCCCAACTTCTTTACGTTGTCTATTTCATATTTGACTACTGTTTCTTTTGGAAGACGAAAAGAGGGGATTCCATACACCAACACACCTCCGAATTCATGAAGAGCTTCAAAAACCGTGACGTCATATCCTTTCATCAGAAGTTCTTTTGCACAGGTAATACCGGAAGGACCACTTCCGACGATAGCTACTTTATGGCCGTTTTTGGCAGCAGGTTTGTCGAATTCCAATTGATGTTCTCTGGACCAATCTCCCACAAAGCGTTCCAATTTACCGATTGCTACGGCATCTCCCTTTTTCCCCAATACACATTGTCCTTCACATTGAATTTCTTGCGGACATACACGACCGCATACGGCTGGTAAGGCCGAATCAAGATTGATCACTTTGGCTGCTTCTTCAAAATTCCCTTCTGCCACCTGTTTGATGAATCCCGGAATATTGATGGAAACAGGGCAACCTGTCACGCAATGAGGTTTTTTACATTGAAGACAACGTTGAGCTTCTATCATCGCTTCTTCCGCCGTGTATCCCAAACATACTTCATTAAAATTTTTGGCACGAATGGTCGGAGCTTGCTCAAGAATGGGTACTCGATGAAAACGGTCACGGGGTTCTTCACTGATTCCTCCAATATGACAAACATGACCTTCTGCTTTTTCTTCCGCATCTATCTGTTTTTTCCCCTCAACGTTGTTGTACATGGCTTGACGTTTCATGGCCTGATCGAAATCAACCAGAGCACCGTCAAACTCGGGACCGTCTACACAGGTAAAACGGGTTTTTCCACCTACTGTTACCCGACATGCTCCACACATTCCAGTACCATCTACCATCAAAGCATTTAAACTGATAATAGATTTAATACCGAACTCTTTGGCAACCATGGAAATAAATTTCATCATGATGATAGGACCAATGGCAATGACTTCGTCGTACTGCTTTTTTTCTACCGTGATCAATTCTCTCAGTACATCTGTTACTAATCCCTGTCTTTCACTCGAGTTGTCATCGGTTGTAATATACAGGTTGCCGGATACTTTTTTTAATTCTTTTTCAAAAATTAAAAGTGATTTTGTTCTGGCTCCTACAATTACATCGGCTTTAATGCCATGTTCATATAACCATTTTACCTGCGGATAAATGGGAGCTATTCCAACACCACCGCCTACAAATACAAATTGCTTTTTAGCTAATTCTTCTTGCGAAAGAGATATAAATTCGGAAGGCCTTCCCAAGGGACCTACAAAATCATCAAAACTATCACCTACTTGGTAATGGCTCATTTCCTGAGTGGATTTCCCGATCGCTTTGAAAACAATGGTAATGGTTCCTTTTTCAGGATCGTGATCGCTGATAGTTAAAGGGATTCTTTCCGATTGAGGTTTCATTTTAATGATGACAAATTGTCCGGGAAGTGCCGATTTTGCAATTCTGGATGCTATAACCTCCATTAAAAAGGTGTCTTGCGATAGTTCTTCTTTTTTAATTATCTGATACATAGTTCTTTTATTTTTATAATTGAATAGATATTTTTTTACTGATTTTCAAATTGTTTTAATAATCAATTTGAAAGGCAAAAAGTTCAATTATTCCGTTTCCCTTGGTTCTTTAAAATTTGTTGAACCATTTTAGGATGTTCTTCAATATATTTTTTGGTGGTTTCGTATCCGATCTTGTATATTTCTTCAAATTTGTCAAAATCGAAAGAAGAATATTGATCAATGGCATAAGATTCAATTAGATAATCACACATCTCCCTTCCCTCTTTTGAATTTTCATGAATGACAGTGTTTAAAGATCTTTCGGCAATGTCGAGAATCGTGTTTGTCTTAATATTGGTTGAATATGGAATTACATCAACACCAATAATAATATCGCATTTTTTATATAAAGCCTGTGCTGGGAAATTATTCAAGGTACCTCCGTCTACAAAAATTTCATTATCAATGATAATGGCCTCAAATATGGCAGGAATGGATGAGGATGCCAGCACATAATCTTTTAAATATCCTCCGCTTCCGATAAGATGAGCTGATTGTTTGCTCAGGTTGGTTACACTGACAAAGAATTTTTTTTGTAAACTGTCGAACGAGTTATGTGAGATATATTTGTTCATAAGATTCAGTATATTTTTATGAGAGGAGAGTCCCATTTTATCTTTGCCCACAACCAGAGAGAGAATCTTGGTTATTTTATAAAATCGTTCGGCGTAAACCATATCGTAAATCTCTTTGGGAGACATTCCGTTTGCATAAAAGATTCCTACAATCGCTCCCATGCTGGCTCCGGCAATATATTGCGGTACGATTCCACTTTCCTCCAATGCTTGCAAAGCTCCCACGTGTGCATAACCCAAGGCCCCTCCACCGCTGAGTACAATTCCGACACTTTTTTGAGCCATTACGTTTGAAGTAAGAATGGTGGTTAGACAGAGAAAGAATATTTTTTTCATAATTTAATTTAATAAAGGTGATTATATTTTTTCCATGATTTTATCGAATTCATCCTCACTCAGGATGTTAAGATATTGGTTGGCTTCTTTCAGAGTTAACTCATTTTGATGGGCATATTGTGCTATTTTAGCTGCATTGTAATAGCCTATTTGAGGACTGAGCTTGGTAACGAGCATTAACGAATTCTTCAGATGTTTTTTGATTACTTCCAAATTGGGTTCGATTCCGGAAAGGCAATGATCCGTGAATGAGTTAACGACATCTGCTGTTAATTGGGCTGATTGGATCAGGTTATGTGCGAGGAGCGGCATAAAAACATTGAGATCAAGCTGCCCTTGCATGGCACCGCTGGTAATGGCGACATCGTTCCCTATGACTTGGCAACAGACCATCGACAAGGCTTCACATTGGGTTGGGTTTACTTTGCCGGGCATAATCGAAGAACCGGGTTCGTTGGTAGGAATGGTAATTTCTCCTATTCCGCATCTTGGACCGGATGCAAGCAAGCGAATATCATTGGCTATTTTCATCAGGGAAACAGCCACACGCTTTAAATTGCCAGAAACTTCGGCCAGGGAGTCGTGGCTGGCCATTGCCTCAAATTTATTGCAACTGTTGGTAAAATTGAATCCAGTAAACCGATTGATGTAGTGCAATGCCAAACGATCGTATCCTTCGGGAGTATTAAGCCCGTTGCCCACGGCAGTTCCCCCGATAGGCAACTCCATAAGGTGTACGAGACTGTTTTGCAACGCCTCCATTCCATGTTCTATTTGAGATTGATGTCCCGATAATTCCTGCCCTAAGGTAAGAGGGGTGGCATCCATCAAGTGAGTCCTTCCAATTTTTATAATGGAACTGAATGCTTCTATTTTAATTTGATATGTTTCCGCCATTTTTGCAAGAGCTGGAATTGTCTTTTCCATGATGATTTTAGTGACGGCAATTCGCATAGCGGTTGGAAATACATCGTTGGTAGATTGTGATTGATTAACATCGTCATTCGGCGACAAGAAACGGTCTGTTGGTTCGATAAAACCCTTTTTAATCCATTCTCCGCGATTGGCAATGACTTCATTTACATTCATGTTGCTCTGTGTTCCAGAGCCTGTTTGCCAGATAGACAAAGGAAAATGTTCATCCCATTGCCCATTGATAATTTCATCGCAGCATTGGGCGATTAAATCACGTTTTTCAATGTTCAACACTCCTGATTCACAATTGGCATAAGCGGCAGCTTTTTTGGTGATTGCCAAAGCATATATTACTTCAATAGGCATCTGCTGTTTCCCGATTTTAAAATTGTCGAAAGAGCGTTGTGTTTGAGCACCCCACAGCTTATCGGAGGCAACTTTTACTTCTCCTAAGGTGTCTTTTTCAATTCTATATTCCATCATTTTAAATAGTTTGAATGTAAGTGAGAGATTAATTTCGGTCGTTGTTCGCTCATTTTTTAATCATAAAATCTCCAAGTGATTCCCAAATTAAATCTTCTGGCTGTTTCGGGATAAAATGGAGTTGAAAAATAGTTATTGCCTATGATTCCTGATAAAAAGTGCCCGGCCCGGAAGAAAAATGCAATACGCTGTACCTGAATGGTAATATTGGCATCTAAATAAAAATAATGG
>JAVWBZ010000112.1:0-5758 GCA_036649255.1 Bacteroidales bacterium | reverse complement strand
AGGTAATGTCGCCGTCAACATATTGTTGTAGTTCACCAAGGGGTCCTTTTACTGTTACAACGTTAGATTTTTCATCTCTTTTAAATTCAACTCCTTTGGGGAGTGCGATGGGTAATTTTCCTATTCTTGACATATCTCTTTCCTCCTATTAACTAATGTAACAAATAACTTCTCCACCTACGTTTTGAGTTCTAGCTTCTTTGTCTGTCATCATACCATGTGAAGTTGAAACGATTGCTACACCCAAACCGTTCAATACTGAAGGTAATTCTTCGGCACCAACATATTTACGTAAACCAGGACGGCTAACGCGTTTTAATTTGGTTATGGCTGATTGTTTTGTTACAGGATGATATTTAAGAGCTATTTTGATCATTCCGGGGTGAACATCATCAATAAATTTATAATTCAAAATAAATCCCTTGTCAAACAAAATTTGAGTAAGTGCTTTTTTTGTTTTAGAGGTTGGGATTTCTACCACTTTATGATTTGCACTAATGGCATTTCTCATACGGGTTAAATAATCTGATATGGGATCGGTATTCATATATCTTCTCTCCTAATTTTTAATTTTACCAACTTGCTTTTTTTACGCCCGGAATTAAACCTGCCAATGCCATTTCTCTGAAATTAATACGAGAAACACCGAATTGACGCATATAACCTTTTGGGCGACCGGTTAATTTACAACGATTATGTAATCTTATCGGATTAGAATTTGGCGGCAACTTTTGCAAAGCTATGATTGCAATTTCCTTTGCTTCATAATCATCACCATTGATGATTTTTTTCAACTCCGCACGTTTTGCAGCATGTTTAGCAATTAATTTTGCTCTTTTAACTTCTCTTGCTTTTAACGATTCTTTTGCCATATCTTATTTCTGATTTTTAAATGGTAAACCAAATTCTTTCAATAATGCCAAGCATTCTTTATCATTTTGTGCAGTAGTTACAAAGGTAATATCCATACCATTTATTTTTGCTACTTTATCTATATCTATTTCAGGAAAAATGATTTGTTCGGGAATTCCTAACGTATAATTACCTCTTCCGTCAAATCCTTTGTCGTTGATACCTCTAAAATCTCTGATACGAGGAATAGATACAGAAACCAAACGATCCAAAAATTCATACATTCTATCACCTCTCAAAGTTACTCTCACACCTATCGGCATTCCTTTTCTCAATTTGAAGTTTGAAATATCTTTTTTAGATTTGGTGGCAACTGCTTTTTGACCAGCGATCATGGTCATTTCATTTACACCTGCATCAATTAATTTTTTATCGGCAATACCAAATTTGCCCAAACCTTGGTTTAAACATATTTTTTTAATTTTCGGCACGCGCATAACCGACTTAAAGCCGAGTTGTTCTTTCAACGCTGGAAGAACTTCTTTATCGTATTTTTCTTTAAATCTTGATGTGTACATTACTTAATCTCCTCCCCTGATTTTTTTGAATATCTAACTAACTTACCATCATCATTTAATCTTCTTCCTATACGAGTAGCGTTACCTTTAGCATCCACCACCATAAGATTAGAGATATGAATAGGGGCTTCTTTCTTCACGATGCCACCATTTGGGTTTTTAGAGTTTGGTTTGGTATGTTTTGATACCAACTTAGCTCCTTCAACCAAGGCTCTGTATTTTTCAACATCCACTTCCAGTACTTTACCTTGATGACCTTTGTCATTTCCAGCAAGAACCTTCACAATGTCGCCTTTCTTAATGTGAATTTTCATTTCTAATTTTTTTTTTAATTGTTATTCAATTGGTCTTTGTCAATTGGTCTTTATTTACGAATGTACATTAGCGAATAGTAAAACTATCCCGTTACTTTTAAAGTACTTCAGGTGCTAATGAAACGATTTTCATGTATTGTTTTTCACGAAGTTCACGAGCAACCGGTCCAAAAATACGAGTTCCCCGCATTTCTTCCGATGCTGTTAACAATACCACTGCGTTATCGTCAAACTTAATGTAAGAGCCATCGTTTCTACGAACGTGTTTTTTAGTACGAACAACTACTGCTTTCGACACAGTACCTTTTTTTATGTTACCAGATGGAATTGCACTTTTTACGGTTACAATTACTTTATCACCCACTCCGGCATAACGTTTCTTAGTTCCGCCCAATACACGTATAACCAATACTTCTTTTGCGCCGCTGTTGTCGGCCACTGCTAATCTTGATTCTTGTTGTACCATAACTATTTAGCTCTTTCAATGATTTCTACTAATCTCCAGCACTTGCTTTTACTCAAGGGTCTGGTTTCCATTACTCTTACTTTATCACCAATGTTGCACTCGTTTTTTTCATCGTGTGCCATCAATTTAGTGGTTCTTTTGAGAAATTTACCGTATTTAGGGTGTTTTAACTTACGCTCCACACTCACTACGATAGATTTATCCATCTTGTTACTTTTAACAAGACCTTCTCTTGTTTTTCTATTATTTCTTTCTTCCATATTGCGGGATAGACTTTATTGTTTCACACTTTCATTAACTTCACGCACACGCAATTCAGTTTTCATTCTTGCGACGGTTCTTCTCTGTTCTTTAATCTTGTTAGGATTTTCGATTTGAGAAATTGCATGGTTGAGTTTCAATTTTATCAATTGTTGTTGCTCTTCTGACAATCTTTCTTTAAGTTCGGCAGTCGAAAGCTCATGTATTACTTGTTGTTTCATTGCTTATTAAATTTCTTCTGAATAATCTCTTCTAACTACAAATTTGGTAGCAATCGGTAATTTTTGGGCTCCTAAGCGCAAGGCCTCCTTGGCCACTTCATAAGGAACACCATCAGCTTCGAATAAAATTCTACCCGGGCTTACTCTAGCTACGAAATATTCGGGAGCACCTTTACCTTTACCCATACGTACTTCCGCAGGTTTTTTAGTAACCGGTTTATCGGGGAATATACGAATCCATAATTGACCTTCACGTTTCATATAACGTGTAATAGCCTGACGTGCAGCTTCTATTTGACGACCAGTAATCCAATGTTGTTCAAGGGTTTTAATGGCAAATGAACCAAACGAAATCTCGGCACCACGTTTGGTAATGTCTTTCATTCTACCTTTCTGTGGTCTTCTGTATTTAGTCTTTTTTGGTTGTAACATCGTTATTTAATTTAATTGTTTACTCTTCAATCAGCTCATCCGCCGATTAGTTTCTTTTATCATTTTTTCTTCCAGCACCACCACCACGAGGTGATCTTTTGGCAGAACCGCCTTTTTGATCTTTAACATCAGGATTTAAATTGAAAAGATCTCTTTTTCCATAAACAAGACCTCTACAAATCCAAACTTTAATCCCAATTCTACCATAAGTGGTATGAGCTTCAGCAGTTGCATAATCAATATCAGCTCTTAAAGTATGAAGAGGAGTTCTTCCTTCTTTAAAATGCTCAGTTCTTGCCATTTCAGCTCCCCCTAAACGACCGGAAACCGAAACTTTAATACCTTCCGCATTAGCACGCATCGTAGCGGCTATCGCTGTTTTTACTGCTTTTCTGTATGAAATTCTTCCCTCGATTTGTTTAGCCACATTTTGTGCAACCAATACAGCATCTATATCAGGACGTTTAACTTCAGAAATGTTGATTTGAATCTCCTTATTCGTGATTTTTTTCAACTCTTCTTTTAGTTTATCAACTTCGGTGCCGCCTTTTCCGATAATTAAACCAGGTCTTGCGGTATTGATGGTAACCGTTACAAGTTTGAGTGTTCTTTCAATATAAATTTTTGCGATTCCGGCTTTGAACAATCTCGCGTTCAAATATCTTCTAATTTTGTCATCTTCGACTAACTTATTGGCGAAATTTTTGCCGCCATACCAATTAGAATCCCAGCCTCTGATAATACCTAATCTTAAACCTACCGGATTTACTTTTTGCCCCATATTATTCTATATTTTGATTTTCTGCAACTATATTATTACTTACCTTATTATCAATAACAATTGTAACGTGATTTGAACGTTTTCTGATTCTGTGAGCTCTTCCTTGGGGTGCAGTTCTAATTCTTTTTAACATTCTACCACTGTCCACAACGATCGATTTAACGTACAATTGAGCGTCTTCCAATCTAACGCCTTCATTCTTTACTTGCCAGTTTGCAATTGCTGACTTTAAAAGTTTTAAAAGTTTTTCGGCTGATTCTTTTTGACTGTACTTTAATACGTTTAAAGCATAGTCAACATTTTTCCCTCTGATAACATCAGCCATAATTCTTGTTTTACGCGGAGAGGTCGGATTATCGACTAAACGAGCCATATATAAGTTTTTTCTGGCTTCTTTTCGCGCTTCTGCTGCTAATCTTTTTCTTGCACCCATTGTTTTTATTCTATTTTTTGGAGTTAAAAACTTGATTATTAAACAGTTACTTTTTCCAAAGTTTTCTTCTCTGATTTTTAATTCAAATTGGCGGCAAAAATATAAATTTTTTCCATACAAAAAACAGTTCTGATAAAAAAAAAATGAAAAAAGTGAATTTATTGATTTTTACAGGTATTAGCTACCCTCATCTATCGCTTTATGAACAACGTAAAGTTAATTCATTTACCCCCTTTCTTGGAAGTTTTATTTTATTTTATTGCCCCCTCTTTGAAATACAACAATTTCATATTTTAAACGTTATTTTATGATAATTATAATATTTTAAAGAGGGTTTTCAAAAGCTCTATTTTTTGTACTATATTTGCAATTTAAAAAATTTTGGCATGATTAAATTTTTAATCTAATTCCTTATGAAAAATAATTATCTATTGTTTATCTTAGTAGCTATCTCCATCTTTTTTTATGGTTGTACAAAAAAAGAAAAAAGAGAAATAGAGCTCCCCATTCCCGTTAGTGTCATCACAGTTTCAGAATCTCCCGATGCCGCCCATCAAAGCTATGTTGGCGTCATTGAACCAGATTTCACTTCAGATATTAGCTTTGCGGTTCCAGGAAATGTTGAACGAGTATATTATTCAGAAGGAGATTGTGTTGCCAAAGGGGCATTACTTGCCGAAGTGAATAGTAAAACACTACAAGACACATACACCGCAGCTGCCGCAACTTTACGACAAGCCCAAGACGGCTATGAAAGAATGAAACAACTTCACAACAAGGGAAGTATTACCGAAGTGGAATGGATTGATATTCAAACTAAATTAGAAAAAGCCAAAGCCATCGAAAGTATTGCAAAAAAGAATCTTGAAGAAAGCAAATTATATGCTCCTTTTTCAGGCGTGATAGGAAAGCGTTTGATTGAAATCGGAATCAACGTATTGCCCGGTGTGCCTGTTTTTACACTATTGGCCATTGAAAAGGTCAATATTAAAGTTTCTATTCCCGAAGATGTTATTTCTCAAATCAAAATCGGCCAAAAAGTAAGTATCCGTGTAGCGGCCATCGGGAATAAAAAATTTGAAGGCGTAATCGCTAAAAAGGGAATGGAAGCTAATAAAATGGCACATAGCTATGAAATTACCATTCCTATTGCAAATCAAAATAAAGAGCTTATGCCAGGAATGATTTGTGATGTACAAATTAACACCAATGGCGTTTCGCAATTTATTGTTGTTCCCAATCAATCAATTAAGCTATTGGATAATGGGGAAAAATACGTATGGATTGTAAAAGATAGTTTGGCACACAAGCAAAGCATCATAACCGGGGCTTTGAGCGGCAACGGCATTGTGGTCAACGAAGGATTATCCGACGGAGATCAGGTGATTGTAAAGGGGCATCAGAAAGTTTGTGAAGGAAT
>JAVWBZ010000111.1:0-5786 GCA_036649255.1 Bacteroidales bacterium | reverse complement strand
TTTTCTGGGATTCATCCAGAGGTTCCTCAACTCATTGTTGAGTTTATCAACAGAGGTGTTGTTCCTCAAATTTTTGAACATGGCAGTGTGGGAGCCAGTGGCGATCTTGTACAATTAAATCACCTTACCCTCAATTTAATAGGAGAAGGAGAACTCTTTTATCAAGGGATAAAAATGCAGGCAGCCGAATTTTTTGCCCTAACAAGGTTAACCCCCATCACCATGCACATACGTGAAGCTTTATCTCTGGCCAACGGAACTTCTTGTATGACCGGAATAGGCCTTGTGAATTTGTTTTATGCTCAAAAAGCACTTGATTGGAGCATCATTGCTTCTACCATGATGAATGAAATTACAGGTTCTTTTTCTGACCATTTCTCCGTAGAGTTGAATGAAGTAAAAAGACACCGCGGACAGCAGGAAGTAGCTCGGAAAATGCGTTCTTTGGCAGAAGGGAGCAAACGTTTCCATAATCGGAAAGATTATTTCTACGAAAAGAAAATTACAGACAAAATCCTAACAACCAAGGTACAGGAATATTATTCTTTGCGTTGCGTACCCCAAGTATTGGGGCCCGTGTGGGATACCGTCAATCATTGCGAGCAAATTTTGTTCGATGAGTTAAACTCCGTGAGCGACAATCCCATTATTGATGTTAAAAATCAAAATGTATATCACGGCGGTAATTTCCATGGCGATTATATTTCCATAGAGATGGACAAATTAAAAATTGCCATAACCAAGTTAACCATGCTGATGGAAAGACAAAGTAACTATCTATGCCATGACAAAATCAATGGAATCCTTCCACCCTTTGTCAACATGGGTATTTTGGGGCTCAATTACGGCATGCAGGCAGCTCATTTTACAGCTACTTCCACCACTGCAGAATCGCAAACACTTTCCAACCCAATGTCTGTGCACAGCATTCCTTGTAACAATGACAATCAGGATGTAGTGAGCATGGGCACCAATTCGGCCTTGATCGCCCGCACCGTCATTGACAATGCATTTCAAGTATTGGCCATTCATTTCATGATCATCGTGCAAGCTGTTGATTGTCTGAAAATAAAAGATGAATTATCTCCTTCTACCCGTAGATTTTATGACGAAATACGAGATGTTTTCCCGGCTTTTGTTGAAGATTATCCTCTTTATAAAGACATTAAAAAAATGACAGATTATCTTAAATCAAATAATCAAAAATAATGAAGTACGCTTTAATAACAGGAGGTTCAAGAGGAATTGGTCGTGCCATCTGTATGACCTTGGCCTCGCAAGGCTATCCTATCATCATCAATTATCTAAACAACAAAAAACTGGCTTTGGAAACCCAAACCCTGATAGAACAAGAAGGCGGAAAAGCGGAATTGCTTCCTTTTGACGTTGCAAACGCAGATGCCGTTGATCAAGCTATCATGCAATGGGAAGAGAGTCATCCTGACGACACCATTGAAGTATTGGTAAACAACGCTGGAATAAGGAAAGACAACCTCCTAATTTTCATGGATAATCAAGAATGGCATACCATTTTGAATATCCATCTCAATGGTTTCTTTTACACTACTAGAAGAGTACTTAAAAAGATGTTAACCCAGCGATACGGTCGTATTGTAAATGTGGTGTCTTTATCTGGAATTAAAGGATTGCCGGGGCAGACCAACTATTCGGCTGCAAAAGCCGGAATTATTGGAGCTTCTAAAGCATTGGCGCAAGAGATTGCACGAAAGAATGTCACAGTCAATTGTGTAGCTCCCGGATTTATTTCCACCGATATGACGAAAGAATTGGATGAAGAATCCTTGAAAAAATTGATTCCAATGAATCGTTTCGGTAAACCTGAAGAAGTAGCAGAAGTAGTGGGATTTCTTGCCTCTAAAAGAGCAAGTTACATCACAGGAGAAGTAGTTTCCATTAATGGAGGGTTGTATACCTAAAAAATAAACAGACGTATTTCAAGAAAAAAAAGAGAAAACTTCAAATAGTAATAGATAATTATGAGACGTGTTGTCATCACAGGAATGGGTATTTATTCCTGCATAGGAAAGAATATAGAAGAAGTCGCAAAATCTTTATATGAAGGCAAGTCAGGGATTGGAATTGATCCGTTGCGTACCGAATACGGATACCGTTCTCCTTTGACAGGAATCGTGGAACGACCTGTTTTAAAAGGAATTTTGGATCGGCGTTTGCGAATATGTTTGGCTGAAGAAGGAGAATATGCCTACATGGCCACTGCCGAAGCTTTGAAAAATGCCAAAATAGATTCGGATTATCTCGAAAATCACGAATTGGGTATTTTTTACGGCAACGACTCTTCGGCCAAAGCTGTTATTGACGCTCATCATATTGCTTTAGAAAAAAAAGACACTACTTTAATGGGATCAGGGGCTATTTTTCAGTCGATGAATTCTACCGTTACCATGAATCTTTCCACCATTTTCAAACTCAAAGGGGTTAACATGACGATCAGTGCAGCTTGTGCCAGTGGTTCTCATGCCATTGGATTAGGGCTCCTGTTCATTCGAAGTGGTTTGCAAGAGATGGTTATCTGCGGTGGGGCACAAGAAACCAACTATCTTTCCATGGGCAGTTTTGATGGAATCAGTGCATTTTCTGTAAATACCAACGAGCCTACCAGGGCGTCACGTCCTTTTGACATTTCACGCGATGGTTTAGTGCCCAGCGGCGGAGCAGCCACCTTGATTCTTGAAGAGTATGAACATGCCATCAAACGGGGAGCGCCCATTATAGCAGAAGTAGTTGGTTACGGATTTTCTTCCAATGGAGGTCAAATATCACAACCCAGCGACACTGGGTCGATATCGGCCATTACAAGAGCCTTAAAAGATGCACAGTTATCCGTTAACGATATGGATTATATCAATGCTCATGCCACTTCTACTCCACAAGGTGACGCTTTTGAAGCCATGGCGCTGAATAAGATGTTTGGACATTTTCGTACCCCTGTCAGTTCCACCAAATCCATGACAGGTCACGAGTGTTGGATGGCAGGTGCCAGTGAGATCATATACTCCAATCTCATGATGCTCAATTCCTTTATTGCCCCAAACCTTAATTTCGAAACACCCGATGAGTATTCGGCAAATTTGAACATCATAAATCGTACAACAGAACAAAACATTGATGTTTATCTTTCTAATTCATTTGGATTTGGCGGCACCAACAGTGCTTTGGTAATCAAAAAGATAAAATAACATTCAGGACAAATTGAGTCATTATTTAAATATAAAATCATTATGAAAAGAGAAGAAATTGAAAATATTGTAAATCATTTCCTAATCGAAGAAATTGAAATTGAAGAGAATTTAATTACAGAAGATGCTTTATTAAAAGAAGATTTAGGAATAGACAGTCTCGATTTCGTTGATATTGTAGTCATCGTAGAACATCATTTTGGATTTAAAATTAAAGCAGAAGAGATGCGTAACATTAAAACGTTAAATCAATTCTACAGTTATATAGAAGAAAAAAATTCTAAAAAATAAGCTTCTGTCATGACAAAAGCTCAAGCATGGTCGGGAAAAACCGGCGGGGGAAATTTCGGACAGAATTTTCTTCTTTTTCTGTTCAGACACACCAAGGTTAAAGTAGGGTACTTCTTTGTTGGAATAGCTGTTCCCTTTTATATGCTTTTCGGGCGCAAAGGATATAAAGCGATCTTTTACTTTTTCCATCACAGAATAGGATTTTCTAAAATGAAAGCTTTTGTTAAAACCTTTCGAAATCACTATCTTTTTGGCCAAGTAATCATGGATCGTTTTTCGGTATTAGCCAATGGAAAAACAAAATTTTCGTTCGACATTCATGGGAAAGAACATTTCATGAGATTATTGCACCAAGATAAGGGATTCATCATTGCCAGTTCGCACATGGGAAATTTTGAACTTGGAGGATATCTACTTCATCAAGATGTAAAAGTGATCAACTCCATCGTTTATGCTGGCGAATCAAATACCCTTCAACAAAACAGAAAACGTATTTTCGGTACTCACCACATCAAACTGATTCCGGTTTACCAAGATATGTCGCATCTCTTTGCCATCAACACTGCCCTATCCGACGGAGAAATTATCAGCATGCCTTGCGATCGATTACTGGGAAGTGCCAAACACGTGGAATGTTCTTTTTTGGGCAAAACAGCTAAATTTCCTTTGGGGGCTTTTCAAATTGCAACTGTTAGAGAGGTAGAAATCATCTCTTTTTTTGTCATTAAAACAACATCTTCACATTACAATATTTACATTGAACCTATCTCTGTTGATGTTGTTGAAGGAGAAAATAGCAAAACGAAAGCCGAACGAATGGCAAAATGTTTTGCAAAAAAACTGGAAGCAGCTGTAAAAAAAGCACCTGAACAATGGTTTAATTATTACGATTTCTGGAATTAATAAATAAAATATGGAATTATCTTTATCGCAAAAAAAAAGTTATGCAAAAGAGCGCCTTAGCGCTATACAGGCACAACGTCTCGCTCAAGAAATAGCCTTTGGACCTATTGTATTTCAAGTTTCACGATTGATGGTCAAATTCGGAATTCTACAAATGTTGGCAGAGCATCGACACGGTTTAACAATGGAGGAAATAGCAGAAAAGAGCAATCTCAGCAAATACGCTGTACAAGTACTGCTTGAATCATCTTTAACCATAGGAACCATTTTATTGAATGATGACAAGTTTACATTAGCTAAAACGGGTTTTTTTCTACTAAATGATGAAATGGTAAAGGTTAATATGAATTTTAACCATGATGTGAACTATCTCGGATTATTTGATCTGGAAGCTTCTCTTTTAAAGGGCAAACCGGAAGGGCTGAAGGTTTTCGGCAACTGGCCTACCATTTATGAGGGACTGTCACAACTTCCCGATCAAGTACAACAAAGTTGGTTTGGTTTCGATCATTTCTATTCCGATCATTCTTTTGAAAAAGCATTGGAAATTATCTTTGCCCATCATCCTCAAAAACTTTTGGATGTGGGAGGCAACACCGGTCGTTTTGCCTCTAAATGCGTGGAGTATAATCCTGAAGTAACCGTTACCATCATGGATTTGCCTCAACAACTGGTTATGATGAAAAAAGCCATTGAAACAGTTTCCGGTAAAGAACGTATTCTCGGTCATGGTGCCAATCTTTTGGATTCATCGATTCCCTTTCCGAAAGGATTCGATGCCATTTGGATGAGTCAATTCTTAGATTGTTTTTCCGAAGAACAGGTTATCAATATTCTTTCACGTGCTGCCCGATCCATGAATCGAAATTGCCGCCTTTACATTATGGAAACCACTTGGGATCGGCAACATTTTGAAACGGCTTCTTTCTGTCTGGCTCAAACAAGTGTCTATTTTACGGCCCTGGCAAACGGCAATAGCAAGATGTTTTGTTCTGATGATCTTAAACAATATGTACAAAAAGCCGGTTTACAAATTGAAAAGATTTATGATGAAATAGGGTTTGGCCATTCTATTTTTCAATGTATAATTTCTTAAATATTTATTTATAAAAATGCTTTCTTCAGATCATATTTTAGATTTAATTCCTCAACGTTCCCCCTTTGTCTTTGTTGACAAATTAACGAACATAACGGAAAATTCATTTAAAAGTCAATACCTCGTGCGGAAAGAAAATCCTTTGTGTAACGGCCATATCCTTTGCGAAGCTGGCATCATAGAACACATTGCACAAAGTATGGCTGCCCATATCGGTTATTTAAGTAAAGATGAAGTCAAAATAGGGATGCTCGGTTCGGTCAATCATTTCACGGTAT
>JAVWBZ010000110.1:0-5825 GCA_036649255.1 Bacteroidales bacterium | reverse complement strand
AACTTGCCATGGTCAGCCATAATTTATGGCTGATTTGGGCGGCATTGTTACATGATATTGCAAAACCGATTACCAAAAAATATGATGAACTGTTAGGATGGACTTTTCACGCACATGAATTTCTTGGCTCTAAAATGGTGGCTAAAATTTTTCAAAATCTGCGATTGCCTACCAATGAGAAAATGAAATATGTGCAAAAATTAGTTGCGTTGCATTTACGCCCTATTGCTTTGGTAGAAGACACCATTACCGATTCTGCCGTGCGTCGTTTATTGTTTGATGCCGGCGACGATATAGACGATTTAATGTTACTTTGCGAGGCAGATGTTACTTCTAAAAATCCTGAAAAAATTAAACGTTGCCTTCATAATTTTGCCAATGTCAGAGTTAAATTAAAAGAAATGGAGGAAAAGGATAAGCTGAGAAATTGGCAACCGCCGATTGACGGGCTTGAAATTATGGCAACATTCAAACTATCACCTTGTCATAAAGTGGGCCTTATTAAAATGGCAATTAGAGAAGCTATTTTAGATGGCATCATCGAAAATAATCACGATGCGGCTTATGATTTAATGCTTAAGGAAGGGGAGAAGCTGGGGCTTCATCGGGAAAAGTAGTCGCTCTTTTTTCTGCTAAACGAACTTCTACACTTTTTAGCATTTTTGCCGCACTTGTTTCATCTCCCATATAATAAGCGAGTGAAGTCATGTATTGTTTTTTCGTAATATGATATTTAGCAAAAAGTTGTTTGTATTGTGCTTTGGTGAGCCGTAACTTAATAACACTTTCAGGATCATCCGGTGTTAAATAAACACTACTTTCTATCAGGAGACTCTCCACCAGCAAATCAATCATGAGATCTTGACTAATCAGGTTGTCGGGTTTTTCTTGTATCCTGTTTTTATTACAGGAAATGCATAGAATCAAACAGAACAGTAGGAATAGATAATTTTTTTTCATGGCGCAAAAATACATTTTTTTCGTACATTTGCAATTTAATTTTTAAATAGTAAAAATAATGGAAATGACTGCCAAATACGATCCTCAAAATATTGAGGATAAGTGGTATAAGTTTTGGATGGAACACAAACTTTTTGCCTCAAAACCCAACGAAAAAAAATCATATACCATTGTCATTCCACCACCAAATGTTACGGGAGTGTTACATATGGGGCACATGCTTAACAATACAATTCAAGATATCTTGATTCGCAGGGCCCGTATGATGGGGTTTAATGCCGTGTGGGTACCCGGAACCGACCATGCTTCCATTGCTACGGAAGCAAAAGTGGTAAACCTTTTAAAAGAAAAAGGAATTGACAAAGCATCGCTTTCTCGGGAAGAGTTTCTTCAATATGCCTGGGAATGGAAGGAAAAACATGGGGGAATCATCCTAAAGCAACTTAAGAAATTGGGAGCTTCCTGCGATTGGGACCGTACCAAATTTACCATGGATGAGGATTTATCAGCATCCGTTACAGAGGTTTTTATCGATCTTTATCGCAAAGGAAAAATCTATCGTGGAGTTCGCATGGTGAACTGGGATCCCAAAGCGCTTACTGCCGTTTCCGACGAAGAAGTCATCTATCAAGAGGTGCAATCTAAGTTGTATTATGTAAAATATAAGATTGAAGGTACTAAAAACGAATATGTGACCATTGCCACAACTCGCCCCGAAACTATTTTAGGTGATACGGCCATTTGCATGCACCCCGAAGATGAACGTTATACACAGCTCAAGGGAAAACGTGCCATTGTTCCATTGGTAAATCGCTCGGTTCCGTTGATTTTCGATGAATATGTAGATCGTGACTTTGGCACGGGAGCTTTAAAAATTACACCTGCACACGATCTTAACGATTACCAACTCGGTTTAAAATACAAACTTGAAACCATTAACATATTTAATGATAATGGTACTTTGAACGAGGCTGCCCAACTTTTGGCAGGGGTAGATCGTTTCGAAGCTCGAAAAAAAATTGTACCAATGTTGGAGGTAGCTGGTAATTTAGCCAAGATAGAGGATTACGTGAATAAAGTGGGATTTTCGGAAAGAACCAACGAGGTGATTGAACCGAAACTTTCTGTTCAATGGTTCTGCGACATGGCCTCTTTGGCAAAACCTGCCTTGGAAGTGGTAATGAAAGATGAAATTAAATTCTATCCCGAAAAATTTAAAAATACTTACTCCCATTGGATGGAAAATGTGAAAGATTGGTGTATCAGTCGTCAATTGTGGTGGGGGCATCGCATTCCTGCTTACTATCTTCCCAACAAGGAGTTTGTAGTGGCTAAAAATATAGAAGAAGCCTATCAGATGGCCAAAGAAAAATACCCGGAATTGCAACTTTGCTTGTCCGATTTGAAACAAGATGAAGATGTGATGGATACTTGGTTTTCTTCTTGGTTGTGGCCTATTTCGGTATTTGATGGAATCCGAAATCCTCATAATCCTGAAATTGAATATTATTATCCTACTTCTGCTTTGATTACAGCACCTGATATTATCTTCTTCTGGGTAGCCCGTATGATCATGGCCGGCTTGGAATGGAGGGGCACGATTCCGTTTAAAGATGTTTACTTTACTGGAACCGTACGCGATAAGTTGCGTCGTAAAATGTCCAAATCATTGGGAAATTCACCGGATCCTATTATGTTGATAGAAAAATTCGGAGCAGATGGAGTACGTTTGGGAATGTTATTAAGTTCTCCCGCTGGAAACGATTTGTTATTTGACGAATCCTTGTGTGAACAGGGGCGTAATTTTAGTAACAAAGTATGGAATGCCTTCAGGCTGGTAAAAGGCTGGGAAGTAGATCCTGCCGGTGTGATGCCTCAACATACGGAATTAGCCATTAACTGGTTTAAAAACAGAATGATAGAAGTAGTGCAAGAGGTGGATGATAATTTTAAAAAATATCGTCTATCTGATGCTTTGATGGGAGTTTACAAGCTTATTTGGGATGATTTCTGTTCATGTTTCCTTGAAGTGGTAAAACCTCCATATCAAAAACCAGTAGATGGAAAATCATATCACGAAATTCTGGATATTTTTGAAAATTTAATGTTGATTCTTCATCCATTCATGCCGTTTATTACGGAAGAGTTGTGGCATGGTCTTAAAGAACGGAACGAAAATGAATCTATTATGCTGGAACCGATACCCCAGTTTGCCGAACAATCGTGCAACAAATCTTTTTTAATGCGTTTTGCCAATATGCAAAAAGTGGTAGAAGACATTCGCCGTATAAGAGCAGAAAAAAATATTGCACAAAAAAATCAGATTGAACTTTTTATTCTGAAAGATCAAAAGGAGGTTGATGCCGAGATGGACAGTATTATTAGTAAATTGTGCAATGTTTCGAGAATTTCTTACGTGAACGAAAAAATACCCGAATCAATTTCTTTCATTGAACAAAATGTAGAGTATTTCGTTCCCTTTACATCCGACATTAATATTGAGGAAGAATTAAAAAAATTAAGTGAAGAATTAAAATATACGGAAGGTTTTTTACAATCGGTGTTAAAAAAATTATCGAATGAAAAATTTGTAGCAGGAGCACCCGAACAAGTAGTGGCAATAGAACGTAAGAAACAGGCCGATGCCGAAGAAAAAATAAAATTATTAACTTCGCAAATTCAATTGCTAAAAAATTAATTTTATGATTAAACGATTTTTTTTCATATTCTTGTTTATTCCTTTCATAATGGTATTTTCTCAAATGATGAATAGAAGTGATACGTATGGTATTGCTTTGAGTGAAAAAATTGCCTGCAATGATCAATTGGAAATGGAAAGAAGTTGTAATATTTTAAATGAGCGAAACAACAGTCAAGTAGGTTTTTAAATAGATAAATATATCTTATGGAACATTTTTTAAGGATTGTATTATTAATGGCTATTTTTATCGTACCCATGCATTTCATGGGAATTGATAATAAGTTCCCATTGATGATAGGCGCGATAGTGGGTGTATTCCTTGCATATGGATTAGGCTATTATTTTCTGAAAAGAAGGAATAGAAAAAATAATTAAACATTTAACCAAATTTTATGCGTATGAAAAAATTTACTTTTTTAAGCATGCTGCTTACCATGTTGTTAGGCTCATCTTGTTATTATTACCCTGATGATATTAGCAAAGCCGAAGATCAGCTGGTCGCTTTTACACAGGTAAATGAGAATATTTCTTTTGAAATGTTCAACACTTTCGCCATTGTGGATACCATTACCAAAATTACGGTTTCGTCTTCCGGTAAGGTTGTTCAAACTAAGTTATCCGATTCGAAAGCTCAGCTTATTATTGCTCAAGTAAAGAAAAATATGTTGGAAAAAGGTTATGTCTTATTTGATGAAGAAGCACTTGCTTCGGACAATGAACCGGATTTAGTTGTGAATATTTCTCAAGTGGAAAACAAATATGTAACAGCTTCTTCTTATGGTTGGTGGTACGATTATTATTCTTATAATCCGTGGGATTATTATTGGGGTTGGGGATATTATTACCCTTACTATTACCCTTCAAATTATTACGTTTATTATAGTTCTTATACATCTGAAACACTGGTGATGGAAATTGCCGCTAATCCTAAATTTAATCCCAATACAAATAAAATTTATAATTGTTGGTTAGGATTGGTTAGAGGGATTTCCAATCATAGTATTAATGAATTAAATCAATATATTGACCAATGCTTCAAGCAGTCTCCGCAATTGAATAAAAAATAAAAGAAGATTGCAAAGTATATCAAATAGTTGATAAAAATTATAAATAAATCATTTAAAGATAGTACAGATGAAAAAAATAATTATAATAGCTTGCATTGCAATATTTTCGATAAGTATTGTGTCAGCACAACCAAAAAAACAGTTTTATTCCATTGAATATAGTACCGGAGTATTGTTAGGCCAAAGCCATCAATTTATTCCGAATTACAGTTGGGCTGGATTTCAAATTTCCGGGCAATTCAATATATTGGAACATTTGGCAATAGGCGTAAAATTCGGATTGAATCATCACTACGGTTATAAAGCAAGTGAAACTTATCCGTTGGGAAAAGGAATGACCATCTATGCCTCTACCTATCGTTATTTAAGACACATCCCGTTTGGAGTTGGCGTGTTTTATAATATCTTGCCTGATAAAATAGTGAAACCATACATTGGTTTTCATATCGGAGGAAACTATGAAACTCAGAGTATTTACATCCAAGATATTCAATTCCATGACGATCAATACGGGTTTGAACTTTCTCCTGAAATAGGAGCCTTCTTTCAATTTGGAAAAGCTCCCTGCGGTTTGAAACTGTCGGCCATCTATACTTGGGGAACTAATCAATATGTTTTCGGTGGAACCAAATTTAAAAATTACCAATGTTTCAACGTGAATTTGGGATTTACTTATATCGTAAATTAAGAATATAAAGCTGCTCTGAATAAAATAAATAAGTCCGGTAAAAATTTTTACCGGACTTATTTATTTTATTATTTGGTGGTTTTCTTTTGCACTAAAAATATCCCGCAAATCACAATGAGGATCCCGATCACTTTATATATCGGGAAAGATTCGCCGACTAAGAAAAATGAAAGTACAGCGGTGACAACTGGAATGAGATTGGTAAACACATTGGCTTTCCCTATGCCGAAATAACGGATTCCTTTTAGATAAAAAATAAAAGCCACAGAAGAGCAAAAAATGGCCAATATGAGCACATAGATAGCTGTCTTAATATTGTAAAGATGAATTAGTTGCATTTGAATGGAGGCTGTGTCGTTGATTAAAAAAAAGAGAGGCGTAAACAGAACAACTCCAATGATATTTTGAT
>JAVWBZ010000109.1:0-5836 GCA_036649255.1 Bacteroidales bacterium | reverse complement strand
GTACATATTATTAACTTGGATAGCAAGGTAGAAGTGCCGGCAAATAACAAACTTATTAAAGATATTGCAGTAAAAATGACCATCCATTTCAATGGTAAAAACGAATTTCTATTTGAAGCAAACGGAGCATTGCATCATTCTATCAAAAATTTTTACAATATCGGAGTAAAGATAAAACAGTTGTATACCCAAGGTATCTGGGACAAGCGTTGGGTCGTAATAACTGATGTTGTAGCAGCAGACAGCAGTACGATTTTAATTTCCAAAGCAAAAAATGCAACGATAGAATTAACCCCTAAACTCTTAATCGGGACAAAGCAAACGGAATTAGCCCATGCCCACTTAACTTGGGAATCCTCTCATTCCAAAAACCTAGCCGTAGAAATTGTTGCGCAAGAAGCATTAACTCCGCTTTTCAGGGCTCGAAAAATTGAAATGAGAAGTGTTCCTAATATTGAAAATCAGGTTTCAATACAAAGAAAATCAGTAGCATCTTTATCTTCTATCGAAAGTTCAAAAATGAAAAATACAGTTTCGTTGGTAAAAGTCACATTGAATGATCTACAAGTATAACCATCCATATCAACTTAATCATTTACATTCATAAAGAGTGAGCTCCAATTCTGTAATAGAATACCCATTCTCTTGTATAGAAAAACATCGTAATCTTCTGATATAATTACGATGTTTTTTTATTCCAATCTTTGTATCGGTTAACGTTTTTTCAACATAGTTCATTATTTCAGACGGATCAGATACCATCAAAAGTTTATTTCCATCGGCCTTATTATTCCTTTTATAGTTCCCATTTTTTCAACAATCAAGTTAAAAACAAGGAGTATTTCATCCATCGACCGAAAACGGAAATAAAAGTTCATGATTTAAGTTAAAATTATAATACCTTATAAAAAACCACTTTAAGAATATATAAAAGTGGTTCTGCAATGGTTATTTTTTTTATTTTTTTATTTTTTCGTTTACTGAACAAGTGAATAATCTCTTTGTTTATTAAATATTACTTTTAAATCTAATGGCAAAAGCAACAAGATGAAGATAATTATATACAGACTAGTAGGCATTTTACTTTTACTCTTTTTCAACACAATCATTACCGACGTATCTGCAGAAGATACATGCTGTGTAAAAAATATATCAACAGTTAAAAATTTTTGTCAAGCAGCAACCAATGATTATCATTTCTTAACAAATTTTCCTTTTTCTTTTGATGCAACATTGATTACCTCTTTCCACTTTCAATCGGTTACCTCATCGTCTCATTACGTTTTTCATCTTTTACGCAGCATGACCGGTTTCACCAGAAACATTTCACAACTAACCGGTGTAAAATACAATCCACCTGCCATTTATGTAGAGAATCAATCTAATAGACATTACCTCTATCGTATTCACAAACTACAGATTTGACATTTTATCTTTTATTAGTAAAGTTTAACCAATATTCCAACTCTTAATTTAGAAGAAAGGTTAGAATTATTACCGATATGAGGTTAAAGTTTAACCAATGTTCCAACTCTTGAAAGAGTTCAAGAATGTTGGTCAGTTTTTAAATGCTTTCATTTACAAATCATTAAAATAAATTAAATTATATCAATTAAAAAAAACAAAGTTATGGAAAAACAAAAAAAACAAAAAAGATCTATTGGAGTATCTGCACTCTGGATTATCATAGGATGTGCTATCATTGCCTTCTGCTTTTTCTTCATTATTTGTGGAAACACCTCCAATTTCGATGAAAAAGGGCACCCTATTGCAGGAAATATTTTTGGCACCCTATACCAGGGTGGCTATGTTATTCCTGTCGTGATAACTTTATTATTAACGGTTTTAGCTTTATCGATTGAACGTGCCATCGCCTTAAACAAAGCCAAAGGAAAAGGGAAACTCATTTATTTTGTAGATGCTGTGAAACAGAAACTACAAAAAGGAAAAATCGAAGAAGCACGAAAACTTTGCGATGAGCAACAAGGAAGTGTTTCCAACATTTTGACTTCCGCACTATTAAGATATGAAGATGTAGAACGGCAAAACATTTCAAATGATGAAAAAGCGGCCCTTATTGCCAGAGAAATAGAAGATGCCACCACTTTGGAACTTCCGGCCATGGAACAAAATCTTTCAATTATTGCGGTTATTTCATCCTTGGGAACTTTAATGGGATTACTCGGAACCGTATTAGGTATGATTAAATCTTTTGGAGCAATGGGACAAGAAGGTGCTCCCGACTCAACAGCTCTTGCCATCGGTATTTCAGAAGCTCTTTTAAATACGGCTATGGGGATTGCTACCGGAGCTTTGGCTATTATTTCTTACAATTATTTTTCAGGAAAAGTACAAAACATGACCAATTTTGTGAATGAAATAGGATTTACCATCGGGCAACTTTTCACGAAAAAAGATTTACATTTATAGTTTGTAAGGTGTCATACACCTCCAACGAAAACTTAATAAAAAAAAAGATGTCAAACGTAAAACCCAAAAAACAAAGTACGTTTATTGATATGACAGCCATGAGCGATGTAACCGTGCTTTTATTGACTTTTTTTATGCTTACGGCCACTTTTCTCCCCAAAGAACCTATTAGAGTGGTAACACCTGCATCCGTAATGGAAATTAAAATTCCAGATGCCAATCTTCTTACCATTTTGATAAAACCAAATGGGCAATGCTATCTTAATCTGGACAGACCTATCGACAGAAAAAATGTATTGGAATTAGTAAGCAAAGAACGCAATATTACTTTTACTCCTCAGCAAATCAATTCGTTTGTGAATCAACCTTCCATAGGAGTTCCCCTCAATATTTTGCCTGAATTTTTAGAGATGAAATTAGAAGATCAAGATGCAATTTTAAAAGATTCTGGAATTCCCACGGACAGTACTAATAATCAATTAAAAATGTGGATACAATATACTTGTATGGTAAACACCGACTTAAAAATCGCCATTAAGGCGGATCAATCGACCCCTTACCCTATGGTAAAAAATGTGATTGAAACCCTACAAGATTTAAAGCAAAACAGATTTAATTTGATCACTACATTAAAAGGAATGCCCGAAGGGTTTTAAAATCGAACATATATAATCATTATTAGTTAAAATAAAATATTATGTCAGAAGTAAATACAGGTGACGGAGAAGGGAAAAAAGGAAAACCGAAAAAATTACAAACAAGGGTTGACTTCACCCCGATGGTGGATATGAATATGTTGTTAATTACATTTTTCATGTTCTGCACCACCTTAAGCAAACCTCAAATGATGGATCTTGTTATGCCGACAAAAGATAAAGATATTACCGTAGAACAGCAAACCAAAGTGGATGAAGCCAAAACAATCACCCTGCTGTTGGCAGAAAATGATATTATCTATTATTATTTTGGAAAGCCCAATTACGAAGATTATACTTCGTTAATAAAAACAGATTACACTCCCAATGGGCTTCGTGCTATGTTAGTGGGGAAAAATGGAAAAGCAATCGCCAAAATGGCAGAGCTTAGAGATTTAAAACAACAAAATAAAATTCCCGAAGAACAATACAAAGAACAAGCCAAAGAAATTAGAGGTGCAAAAGACGGGATTGTGGTCATTATAAAACCCACCAACGCTTCCACCTATAAGAATCTTGTAGATGTACTAGATGAAATGCAAATATGCAGCATCGGACAATATGCGATCGTTGACCTAACCGACGGAGACACTTTTTTAATCGAAAATTTGATGAAAAAGGGTGCTTTGACGCAACAGGCGGCCAAATTCAAACAATCCTAAAAATCACATAAAAGTTTATAAAAATGACAAAAAAAATAGACTTAACTTCACAAGAATGGTGCGATATTGTATTTGACGGGAAAAATAAAAAATATGGAGCTTACAAAATACGAAGAACAACCTCTAAACGCTACCTTATTACCATGATAGCAGTTTTGGTGTTTGTTGTATTAGTGGCTTTTACCCCTACTTTAGTAGCAACCGTTGCAAAAATAACCGGCCCTCCTTCGGAAGGACTCACGGAAACAACCGTCTTGACTGAATTAAAAGAGCTTGAAGACATGCAGGAAGAGAATATGGCTTCACAACAGGAAGCCCCGCCTCCACCTCCCTTAAAGAGTACTATTAAATTTACAGCACCTGTCATTACCAGTTCGGAAGAGATGACAGATGAGGATGCGATGAAATCACAAGATGAATTGGCAAGCACCAAAATACAAATTTCCATTGCAGATGTTCAAGGAACCAATGAGGAAAAAGGAATAGATATAGCCGACTTGGAAGAACATAAAACAATCGTTCAGGAAAAAAAAGAAGAAATTTTTCGTGTAGCCGATCAAATGCCAGAATTTCCCGGGGGAAGTTCCGAAATGTATGATTTCATCAAACAAAATCTAAAATATCCTTCTTCAGCCAGAGAATATGGAATACAAGGAACCGTTGTGGTTGAATTTGTGGTTAACAGAGAAGGAAAAGTAGGAAATATAAAAGTAATAGTAGATCCACACCCAAGTTTAAGCAGTGAAGCCATTCGTGTAGTGAAACTGATGCCACAATGGATTCCAGGTAAGCGCGACGGGAAAAACGTATCCACTTATTTTACCCTACCTATTCGATTTTCTTTCCAATAAAATAACAAAAATGATGAAAAACGAAACCAAAACCATTTTGAAATTTTTATGGGCAATTTTTATGTTAGCCATCTATTTTGGAATGGCATTTATGCTTGTTTTTACCGATTTTTTTAATTTTAATGGCAAATTAGGTACATTTCTTGGAGTCTGTTTTTTCCTTTACGGATTGTATCGGGCCTATAGAATCATAACATATAAATAAAAAATATCGATGAAAAAAACAATTTTATATTCATTTCTATTGCTCGCCATTCTTTCGGCGTGCAATAGAAATAAAAAAGCTATCACTCGTTTTGATACCCCTACAAGCGGAGAAGCAATGATCGTATGTGACGAGTGTTTTGCACCCATTATTCAAGAAGAAATTGCCGTTTTTACGGGTTTGAATCAATCGGCGCATATCACTCCCATTTTCACTTCTGAAAATGAAGCTTTTAAATTATTGACAACAGACAGTATTCGATTGGCAATTGTATCGCGTGAACTCACCGAACAAGAGAAAACCTATCTGAAAAAATTTAAACGAGTTCCTCGCACTCAACAAATTGCCATTGACGGAATAGCACTCATCATCAATAAGGAAAATACAGATTCTTTGTTGAGCATTTCAGCATTACAAAAGATCATGACAGGAAAAATTGAATACTGGGATGAAATTTCCTCTCATAAAAAAGAAATTTTACAACCCATTACGGTGGTATTCGACAATCAAAATTCTAGTACGTTGCGTTTCATCAAAGACTCTGTTTGCTTGGCTCAACCCATTGGTAAAAAATTAAATGCAGCCTCTTCTAATCAAGCAGTTATAGATTATGTATCGAAACATCCACACGCATTAGGAGTGATCGGTGTTAATTGGATTAGCAATCCCGACGATTCAACCAAATTGAGTTTTAACAACACAATCCGGGTTATGTCTATCAGTCGGAACCACTACCCCACCCCTGATAACAGTTACAAACCTTTTCCAGCCTATTTGGCCACCGGAGATTATCCATTGGTAAGAAATATTTATGCCATCATCTCGGATGTTAGAGGGGGACTTCCGGCCGGATTCGTATCATTTATCGCAGGCGACAGCGGACAGCGTATCATTTTAAAAGCGGGACTGGTTCCAGCCACCCGTCCAACACGACTAATTAATATACAAACAAATTTCAATGAATAAACAATCACATAATAAAATCATGAATAA
>JAVWBZ010000108.1:0-5851 GCA_036649255.1 Bacteroidales bacterium | reverse complement strand
TTTTTTTCTATATAAGAAAGTTTATTTTCTGTGGCGGCTTTTTGAATATAACTTACGGCTTTTTCCTCATTATGACTGGCTGCAAAATATTCAAGCCATTCAATATGATATTGTAAACCGATAGTTTGCCGTACTTGTTTCGAAACTAACTTTTCCGTTTCATTTTTCAGTTGCTGTAATAATTTTTCTGTTTTAGCACGTAGGGTCAGCCGAATGGTTCCATTGCCGGCCGATACACCGTAAGCTTCTTCGCCGATATGTATTTCCACCAACGTAACAATCTGATAAAAATCGGAAAAAAGATCGTATTGGTTCCATCCTAACATGGTTTGAATGATATTTATGGCCGCCGATAATGGGGAAATTCCTTTTTGAGGTTCGGCTGCATGAGAAGTTTTTCCTTGTAATTGAATTTCACAACTGATAACGGAACAGGAAAAGCTATTTTCCCGACAAATAATACTGTTTTTGGGGATACCGGGAATATTGTGCAACGCAAAAACATAATCGATTTTATATGGATCTAAAAAATGTGAACGAATCAATTGAGCGGCCCCTTTTCCAGTTTCTTCGGCCGCTTGAAAAAACAATAAAACACTCCCTTTTGAAAGAGGGTGATGGTATAATTGTTCGGCTAAACCCAATAAAATAACAGTATGCCCATCGTGGCCACACTTATGGGCTACTCCTTTAGTTTCAGAAGCATAAGACAAAGGAATGGTTTCTTCTACCTGTACGGCATCCATGTCGGCACGAAAGAGCAGTGTAGGGCCTTCGTTATTGAAAACATATTCAGCTATGATGCTGCAATGATCGTCGAATAGATGGAGTTGGGTAGGGGGAAATGCTTCTAATTTTTCTTTTACCAAAGCGGCTGTTTTAAACTCCCCTCCTGAAATTTCGGCCAATTTGTGAAATTCTCTGCGAACCGATAAATAATTCATAAAAAGTTAAAATATAATCCAAAATCCTTTTTTAAAAACTATTCTTTGCCTTTTGTTTAAATTTAAACCTTGTTTAATCCAAACCCAATTCCAAACGGGCGGCTTCACTCATTTTGTCCATTGTCCATGGTGGATCAAAAGTGAGACGAATCGCCACATCTTCAACACCTTCAATGGCCAATATTTTCTCTTTGACTTCAAGAGGAAGGCTTTCGGCAACGGGACAGTTGGGAGCCGTCAGAGTCATCACAATTTCAACATGATGATTTTCCGTTATATTGATTTCATATATAAATCCGAGTTCCCATATATTTACTGGAATTTCTGGATCATATATGGTGGAAAGTATTTCTATTATTTTATTTTTCATGGGACTTATTTTTTGAATAACTGAATGATGAAATAATGGGTTTGATGTAATTTATTTGAAGATGGTGGATCCAACTTAACTCAAGGCTTTTTCTCTTAGAGAAGAAAATCCATCTCCCAATGTTTCGGATGCATCTAAGATAGAGATAAAGGCTTTAGGATCTATTTCATGCACAAAATAAATTAATTGTGGCAATTGTTTACGTGAGATTGAAATAAAAATAATTTTCTTTTCGGCATTGTTATACATGCCTTCCCCGTGTAAGAACGTACCACCTCGATCCAATTCGCTGAAGATTCGTTCTTTAATCTGATCATAATAATCGGAGATAATGATAACCGCTTTCCCTGAAGAGAAACCGGAAATGACTTTGTTTACCACAAAACCGGTGACATAAATAACCAGCCAGGAGTGGAGTGGGATGGTCCAATCATTAAAAACAACCAAGGCCAAAAGTACAATGGTGGAATCAACTAACATGATAATGGTACCAATGGGAATATGCTTGGAGTATTTGCCTACAATCATGGCAATAATGTCGGTTCCTCCTGAGGTGGCACGAGATTTGAAAATCAAACCCAATCCCGTACCGATAAACACACCTCCGAAAAGAGCAATAATAAAATTAGCCGTAGGATCGGGAATAGACGAATTGAGTGGTGAGCTAATGAGGGGTTGATAGCCGTACAGATGTTCTATCAGTGTTATAAACCCGGAAAGAGACACAATGCCCACCACTGTTTTTAACCCGAATTTAGGCCCCAGCCACAATGTGCCTATAATAAGCAGAGGAATATCCAAACAGATGCCGGTCAACCCGATGGGTAGTCCGAAAAGGTGATGCAAAATAATAGCTACTCCATATACCCCGCCGGGGGCCAGTTTTAACGGAGAAACAAATACCACGAAACCTATGGCCATCAAAAAGGTTCCTAACAAGATCCAACTATACTCTTTTGCTATTGCTTTGGGATTTAATTTTTTTCGATCTATTTTTTGAAAAAATTTCCGCATAACCATCCTTATAATAATAATGTGGCAAAGATACTACTTTTAAAGATATCTAAAAAAAGAAAGCTTGCCTATTTCCTCCATAAAGAGAAATTGGAGATTTGATTAATAGAAGTAAGATGGAAAAAAGAATTACCGACTCACTACAACACCTAAAAGCTTTGCCAATTCAGCCCTGCGTTTAATCAATAGATCATATTTGATCATCATGTTATTCACCGTTTCATCAGAGTGTTTTTCTTGCAATTCTTTAATGATTAATTCTCTGTATTGCTCAATGATGCGTATTTTAAACATCAAAATATGACTCATAACTTCGTTGTTCAATTGTTGTATATTATTGGAAACACTTTTGGTGTACATATCGAAACGGCGTTCCCAATCGGGACTGTATTCCGGATCACTATTTAAAAGATAGGGAATCACAAAATCCTGAATGGCCTTATCTTCATGCAACGAAAAATATTTCTTGATTTCATCCTGATGATGGGTGCGGGAAGCGATATAGGCATACTCTTCATATATCTTTTGATAAATGGGAGTTGTAAACTGAATCTCTTCTTCGTCAAATTCATTAAAAATATATTGATCGATCCGGATTTTGGAAAAGGAAGATTTGCCTTCCGTGTTGGTCGTTTCAACATCAATTTCATAAATTCCATATTTGAGAATAAGTAAAATAATACTTTTCTCTATGTGATGGATATGGTTCAACTCATTTCCGGCAGATGGAGCCTGCTTGAGTGAAACAACCATCTTTTGGTCAATAGCGGGATCTGGCTGGTGGGGGCTCTGGTGCATCTTTTTCCATACCACTTTGCGTAGCTGGGTATTCAATATCTCTTCCGATAGATTGAAAAGCTCAGCACACTCTTTAATATAAAAAGCACGGGCAATTTGATCCGATACTTCCGCGATGGTACGAATCATTTCATTGACCATTTCAGCCCGTTTCACTGGATCGCTTCCGGCTTCTTTCGACAATATCTTAGCCTTGAAAATGAGGAAATTGGTAGCATTCTTTGTCAAAAACTCCATCAATTCGGTATCCCTGTGTTTTTTGGCAAACGAATCTGGATCTTCTCCGTCGGGAAGCAGTACTACCTGAACGTTCAGCCCTTTTTCTAACAGCATGTCAATGCCTCTTAATGAAGCTTTGATACCGGCGGCATCGCCATCGTAAAGCACTGTAATGTTGCGAGTTTGAGAAGATAATATCTTAATTTGCCCCTCGGTAAGGGCTGTTCCGGAAGAGGCGACTACATTTTCCACGCCGGCCTCAAACATGGAAATTACGTCGGTATAACCTTCTACCAAATAAACGTTGTCTTTGCTTCGGATAGCCTTTTTGGCAAAGAAAAAACCATATAGAACATCGCTTTTATGATAAATCTCACTTTCGGGAGAGTTAAAATATTTGGCTATTTTTTCTTCTTTTTTTAAAATTCTTCCACCAAATCCTACCGTTTTGCCTATGGCATTGTGAATGGGAAAGATGACACGTCCTCGATAAAAATCGAAAAGTTTTCCACTTTCACTCTTTTTGGTTAAACCTAACTTCAAAAGTTGATCAAGGTTGTAACTGTTTTTGAGTGCATCTTGAGTGAAGTAATCCCATCCTTCAGGACAATATCCTAGCCTGAAATGCCGTATGGTGGATTCTTTGAAGCCACGCTCTTTAAAATAACTCAATCCTATTGAATGGCCTTCTTCACTGTCAAACAATTGGCGTGTAAAATATTTTTCGGCATACTCGTTTAAAATAAAAAGAGCTTCCTTTTCGTTTTGCTCGGCAATCTCTTCTAAACTCTTGTCTTCGTCTTCTTCAATGACAATATTATATTTTTTTGCTAAGTAGCGAAGAGCCTCAGGATAAGAAATCTTTTCATGCTCCATCAAAAAATGAACGGCATTTCCTCCCGCATCGCAAACAAAGCATTTAAATATTCCTAAACGGGGATTGACATACATCGATGGATTCCTGTCATCATGAAAAGGACATACTCCCACCCAATTCTGACCTCTTTTTTTCAAAGAAACAAAATCACCCACAACCTCTTCAATTTTGGCAGTCAAAAAAATCTCATCAATGCTCTTTTTTGAAATCATTAGTTATCCACTTTAAATTTCTTGAAGATTTTTTCATCTTTCATCACTTCGATGGCTTTTAAGAAGGCGTCATCGTGCAGAAGAAAAATTTGGTAAGCTTCCCCATAACTGTACAAGGTGCGGGCAATTTCGAACTTGAGAAATTCTTTGATAAATTCCGGAGCTTTGTTCAGATTTCGCAATTTGATAGCTTCAGCATGAGTTTCTTCTATATACTGAGCCAACATGTTGCTGAATTCTTCCGAACGATTAAAATGGGGATTGGCTTTGTATAAAGAATCTAACGTTGCTTTTTTATCTTGGGTGAAATTTTGTAGATATTGGGAAAAATCAAAAAATACACTGTCGTTAACTCCTTCTACTTTGGCATAATCCATTAATTGGTTGTAAAGTTCATCAGAAACTTCAAAATTGAGTTTGAAATCCTCAATCGTAGGATATTTTTCTTTAAATGCATCACGACGATTTTCCATGTAATCAATGGTAAAACCGCCGAAGATTCCCTTACGTGCCAATTCGTTGTAAAGCGTGGAATATTTGGTTGTATCAAGCGGGGTAAAAATGTCGGGCATAATACCGCCACCCCCATATACAACCCTCCCGCGCGGGGTGAAATATTTCAACGAATCGGGAAATGAAATGCTGTCGGCAGTGAGATATTCTCCGTGTAAAGAACGTTTTCTCAGATCGTTGAAATAACTATCCAAACCATCTTCATAAGGTTTCTGAATACATCTTCCTGTGGGGGTATAATAACGTGAAATAGTGAGTCTTACCATCGATTGATCGGCTAAATAGAGCGGCTTTTGCACAAGTCCTTTGCCAAAAGTGCGCCTACCTACCACCAAACCTCTATCCCAGTCCTGTACGCAGCCTGATACAATTTCACTGGCCGAAGCAGAACCTTCGTCGACCATGAGAATTAATTTCCCTTTTTCAAAATCTCCGTGGTCGGTTGCCAGAAATTGTTGCCCTGTTTTTCTAAAATTATCTGTGTAAACGATCATTTGATCTTTTTTGATAAATTCGTCCGAAATTTGGAAAGCCACATCCAAATAGCCTCCCCCGTTGCCGCGAAGATCTAAAATTAAATCTTTCATCCCTCTGGCTTTCAATTTGGTAATGGCCGTTTTGAACTCTTCGGGTGAGGTTTGAGCGAAACGTTCCAGTCGAATATATCCGGTTGTTTTATCTACCATAAAAAAAACATTGATACTGTTCATCGGAATCTTGTCTCGCGTGATGGTAAATTCAAGAAGTTCCGGATTGCGCCCTCTCTTCACATATATTTTTACCTTGCTCCCTTTCTGTCCGCGTAGATGCTCCTGTACCCATTTGTTATTCACATGTTTACCGCAAGCAATAGAAGTATCCACTTTTACAATTTTGTCACCAGCCATCAAACCTACCTTCTCGG
>JAVWBZ010000107.1:0-5860 GCA_036649255.1 Bacteroidales bacterium | reverse complement strand
TGCATTCTATTTTATTGAACGTAACCGTATAACCTTGAATCTCTTTTAATTTTTCAGGTTTAATATTTTCTTCAATATAGGTGATGAGTTTTACGGTTTTGGGAGCGGCAAAATCTTTTGCGTTTTCAAAATCACCGGTGAGCATATAAACAGCAAATTTTTCCGTTACTTTTTCAGGAGATTGGTAAATCTTTCTTTTGGAGTTTTCACCACAAGAAGTTAACATATAAAATGTAGCGATTATAAAAATGAATTTCATATATTTATTCATAACTGTTTTAAAAATTAAAGTTGGCAAATATACATTATTTTACGGTTATTTAATGGGATATTAAAAAGTAATTGATAATCCGTCAATACCTAAGAAAACATGCTCGGGTAGTTTACGAGATACCTCTTCCCATTTTCCCATACTATGGGCAATATGGGTGAGGTAAGCCTGTTTGGGGTTTAACTCTTTAATTAGAGAGAGAGCTTGCGATAAATTAAAGTGAGAATAGTGTTCTTCTTTTCGTAAAGCATTGATAACAAGTATATCCAAGTTGTGAAGTTTGCTCTTTTCTTTTTCCGAAATAAAACTGGCATCGGTTATATAGGCAAAATGATGAATACGATAGCCCAAAATCGGAAGGGTTAGGTGTTGAACATGGATGGGCGTAACTTCCGTGTTTTCAATGAAAAAAGGCGTGTCGTTGACCGGTATGAGATTTAATTGAGGAACACCTGGATATTTATAGGTTTTAAAAGCATAATCATAATCTTTCTTGATGATGTTTAAAACTCTGCCCAATCCATATATATTCATTGTTTTGTGCATCATGAAATTAATAGGCCTTATGTCATCAATGCCACCAATATGATCTTTATGTTCGTGGGTCACCAAGATGGCATCCACTTTGGTGATTTTATTGGCAAGCAATTGTTGTCTTAAATCAGGGCCTGCGTCTAATAAAAAACCCAATCCCTCTGTTTCAATGAAGGCTGAGGTTCTTAATCTTTGATCACGAATGTCGGTAGATTGACAAACATCGCAGGTGCAACCTATAATAGGTACTCCCTGCGATGTTCCTGTTCCCAAAAAGGTCAATTTCATTGGATCTTTATTTTAAACCTCTTTTAATTAACAAAGGATCTATGGAAGGAGCTTTGCCTCTGAATGCTACATAAAGTTCCATCGGATCTTTCGTATTTCCTTTTTCTAAGATATTTTTACGGAAAGATGTGGCTGTTGCCTTGTCAAAAAGGCCTTTTTCTTTAAAAGCTTCAAAAGCATCACTGTCTAAAACGGCAGCCCATGTATAGCTGTAATAGCCAGCACTGTAACCGCCTGAGAAAACATGTTGGAAATAGGGACTTTTGTATCTGGAAATAATTTCGGGAATTAATCCTATTTTTTTCATGGCTTGATCTTCAAATTCCGGAAGTTTAATTTGTGTTGGAGCAGTGATGGTATAATAATCCATGTCTAAGAAAGAAGCAGCTAATAATTCCGTATTGATAAAACCTTGTCCATAAGTGCTTGCAGCTTTGATTTTGGTAATTAATTCGTCCGGAATGATTTCACCTGTTTTATAATGTTTGGCGTATAATTTCAAAACGTCTGGTTGACAAGCCCAATTTTCCATGATCTGAGAAGGAAGTTCAACAAAGTCTCTTGCTACATTGGTTCCTGATAATGATTGATAGCGACAGTCTGATAAAATGCTATGTAAGGCGTGTCCAAATTCATGGAAAAATGTTTCGGTTTGATCGAAATTTAATAAGGCAGGAGTATCTCCGGTGGGTTTGGTAAAGTTAAGTACCAACGATACGATGGGGATCACCTTTTTACCTTCTTTTGTGTATGATTGTTCTCTGAAATTGGTCATCCAGGCACCGCTCCGTTTGCTTTCTCTCGGGAAAAAATCCATGTATAAAATAGCAATAACATTACCGTTGTCTATCACTTCATAAGCTACAGCATCAGGATGGTAAGTTGGAATATCTTTATTTTCTTTGAAAGTAATGCCATATAAATTTTTGCAAACGGTGAAAATACCTTCTCTAACGTTATCAAGAGAAAAATAAGGGCGAATAACAGCCTCATTTAAATCATATTTTTCTTTACGTAATTTTTCACTGTAATATCTCCAATCCCAAGGTTCCAACTTGAAATTACCGTTTTCTTTCTTGATCATTTTTTGATATTCAACAGCTTCTTGTTTGGCTTTTGATAATGCGGGTCTCCATACTTTCATTAAAAGATCATTTACGGCACCCGGAGTTTTAGCCATGCAATCATCCAAGGTATAAGCAGCGTGTGAATCAAAACCAAACATCTTGGCTCTTTCCAATCTAAGATTGGCAATTTCGTTGATGATTTCTCTATTGTCGGTTTCACCTGAAGTGCAACGATTGGCATAAGCTGTCCACAACTCTTTTCTTAATTCCCTGTTTTTACAGTTCATTAAAAACGGTTCCATGCTCGGAAGATGGATCGTGAAAACATATTTACCTTTGGTTGCTTCATTGGCGTTGCCTGCTTCCAAAGCAGCTGCAAGTTCGTTTTCGGGCATTCCTTCCAATTTGGCAACGTCGTCCACTACTAATTTATAATCATTGGTAGCTTTTAATACGTTATTGCCATATTTTAAAGTTAACAAAGATAATTTTTCGTTGATCTCCCTGAAACGTGCTTGTTGGTCAGCAGGAATATTAGCTCCGCCTCTTACAAATCCTTTGTAGCATTCTTCCAGTAATCTCATTTGTACGGAATCCAACTTTAAAGTTTCTTTTTGTTCATATACTTTTTTAACTCTTTCAAATAACTTGGAATTCAGGCTGATATTATCGGCATGTTGAGAAAGTTTAGGAGCTATTTGTTCAGAAATTTTTTCCATTTCAGGACTGTTGCAACATTCTGCCAAATTAAAAAATACGAGAGAAACTTTATTTACCAATCCACCACTGTATTCTAATGCTTCGATTGTATTTTCAAAAGTAGGTGCTTCTGAATTGTTTACAATAGCGTCTATTTCTGCTACTTGTTGTTTCATGCCCTCTTCGAAAGCTGGAATGTAATCTTGAGAGGTAATTTTATTGAATGGTGGAACTCCATATGGAGTATCCCATTCTTGTAAAAACGGATTGGTGGATACTGAAGTCTCTGCTTTCTTTTTTCCACAGCCGAGTAAAATAATCCCGGATAGAAGTAATAATGACATTGTTTTTTTCATGAATTTTGTTTTTATTGGATTGTATATTATAAATATCAAATAGATTAAAATTGCGGCAAAAGTACAAAAAAAAATCTCATTTTCTTACTTTTTTTACTGCTGTTCTTGTTTTTTTTTTAACAATTGAATCTTAGCTTTTTTTTAACTCCTTTTTTATTTTCTTGCTACATAATGAAATAAAAATAAATTATTTTTAAAAAATAATTAACAATAATTAAAAGAAATATTGTATATTTGCCTTGTTGATCTAAAATAAAAAGGGAGCATTTTCCCTGCTTGTTTTTATTCAATTTGAATAAGATATTATCAAAAACAGATGACCATTTTGCTATAATTAGCTCGTTATTACTTTAATCGGAACACTATTTCATACGAAAATATCATGATTATGAAAATGAATAAACGCAATCATAGTACTTTAATACGAAGAATGATGAAAACACTATTTTTATCTTTGACAGCAATTTTAATGAACTTTCTCTTATGCAGATCGAAAAAAGGAACCGAAGAACTAATTCTCTTGATATTTTTGCCGATTGAACAATATGATTCTTTGCAGAATGCTAATATTAACAAAGAATGTAAAACCAGATGGTTGATTTCCAACCTAAATGCTTATCCTTCCATGTATCTTTATGAATCAAAATGGCCATTTAAAATGACAAAGACGGTTTATAAAGACGTAAATCCTACTGTTCGATGTTAACTAAGTAATGAAGGTGTAAAAAATCATCTTCTTACACCTTCATTTTTTTGAATTACTTGGTAGAAATTCCCATAAATGTCGATCTGCTGTAAAAATGTTCATGAAAAAAATAGTTACGCCTGACCTTCTTGTCTGTTCTGTTTGTCAACTTGTTTTCAAATAAATGAAAATAAGGGAGATGAAATCAGAATATCTGCTAAGAAGATTATTTTTTTCACAGAATTTGACAAGTAAATGAAGAAAATGCTACGCCCGTTTTTGAATGTCAATTGTTACGATATAATTATTTTCAGGATAATGAGTAACATACAATTCATCTCTTTGTTGATGAAGCAATGTCTATTACTTTTAAGATTTTATGATTAAAGAGGCTTGTATAAATAATTAAAATGGAGTGTTTTATAAAGCATTTTTTACGATGAAGTTTATATTCTTAATTAAATTGTATTTTTGCGATCTAATTTTTTTGGAATGGCATATACTATAGATTTCTCGAAAATCACACAATATGACAATCTTGAATTGATTGCCAAACAGGTGGTCGAAGGATTTATTACGGGGTTGCATAAAAGTCCCCTGCATGGTTTTTCGGTGGAGTTTGCCGAACACCGTCAATATAATGTGGGAGAGCCCACTAAACATATCGATTGGAAACTCTATGCCAAAACCGATAAGTTATTTGTAAAACGCTATGAGGAAGAAACCAATTTGCGATGTCATATTGTGATTGATCACTCTTCTTCCATGTATTTTCCTTTGCAAGAGAATTATACGTTGGCATCACCGAATAAGATATTCTTTTCGGTTTATGCAGCAGCAGCTCTGATGCAAATTTTTAAAAATCAAAGAGATGCGATGGGTTTAAGTCTGTTTTCTGATACGTTGGAAGTTCATACACACGCTAAGGGAGGAGAGGCGCACCAAAAAATGCTTTATCGTGAATTGGAAAAAATATTACAACCTATTTCGAATCAAGTACAAAAAAAATCAATGGTAGCCGATACGTTGCATAGAATTGCCGAACAGATACACAAACGCTCTTTGGTGATTATTTTTAGTGACATGTTCGAATCTCAGGAAAATACAGAAGACCTGATGCTGGCATTAGGACATCTTCGTCATCAGAAACATGAAGTGATGCTTTTTCATACCTATGATAAAAAAATGGAATTTGATTTTGCTTTTGACAATCGTCTTTATAAATTTGTTGATATGGAATCTGGAAATGAAGTAAAATTACATACCAATCATATCCGAGAGTATTATAAAACAGCGATTGGAGCTTTCTTTCAGGAATTGACACTGAAATGCGGGCAATACCAAATTGAGATGATTCCAGCTGATATTAACCAAGGTTTTAATCAAATTTTACTTCCTTATTTGCTAAAACGACAAAATATGGTGTAAATATTTTTCCCATTGTTAGATGAATTATGAAAACTACCTGTTCTTATGAAAAGTTGGCTATTCCCGACTGGGATGCAATGGATCGTCCCAGAGAAAAATACCTGGCCAAGGGATTTGCGTCTCTGAGCGATGCAGAATTGATCGCTATTTTGTTACGAAGTGGATCAAAAGAAAAATCGGCAGTTGATCTTGCCAAGAATCTGCTACGGCTTTGTAATCAAAAACTTGAACTTCTTTCAGAAATGTCGATAGAAGAACTGATGAAGGTGAAAGGAATAGGAATGGCAAAAGCCGTTAACTTGCATGTGGCTTTTGAATTGGGACGGCGCCGAAGAGCCGAGAAAGTGGTTTTGAAAAAAAAGATAAAATATGCAGATGATATTTGGGAATTGATGCAAGCCAAAATTGCAGATTTGAGCTATGAAGAGTTCTGGACTATTTTTGTCAATCAATCGTCCACTATACTGAGAACTGATTTAATAGGAAGAGGGGGCATTACTTCTACAACCGTAGACATAAGATTGATTATGAG
>JAVWBZ010000106.1:0-5861 GCA_036649255.1 Bacteroidales bacterium | reverse complement strand
TGTATAGTTGAACGACAAATGCTTGGTCAGCTGAGTCCACGACTGCAGCAAGAACAGGTTCGGCAGGATTTCAGAAACGGAATTCACGCCGGTGAAAGGTTCGCCATTGAACTGAATCCCTTTTTTATAAGCAAAACTTTGTACCAACACGCGTAATTTTCCTTTTTCTTCACTCTTTTTTACTTGTTCGTAAGATTTTACGAAATCCGATTCGGTTACTTGCTGTAGAACATCCAGTAAGGTGGGAATTTCAATCGGTAATCGGCTGCGTTCCAATAAATATTTGATGTTTCTAACCGCATAGGGAATACTCAGAAGAAAGTGTGACTTGCGTTCAAAATAACCGCGATACCCATAGGTTCCCATGGCTTGCATGATGCGAATAAGTACAAAACCCTCGTAATGTCGAATAAAATCTTGCCTGTTTACCGGAATATATTTTTCCAGTTGTGTGATATAATAATCAAGCAACTGTTCTCTGATCACGGGTGGAATGTCGGCTTTTCCATCGTAGAGAAGAGATGCAATGTCATATTGTAAAGCTCCTTTTCTACCACCCTGATAATCAATAAAATAAACTTCTCCTTCTTGTATCATAATGTTTCTTGACTGGAAATCGCGAAATAAAAAATAATCGCTATCCACTTCTAATAAATAATCCATTAGCGTATTGAAGTCGTTTTCCAGTAATTGTTCGTCAAAATGGGTTTCTGATAATTTGAGGAAAAAGTATTTAAAATAATTCAAATCCCACTGCATGGATTGACGATCGAAAGCGAAACGAGGATAAGAGACCGAAAAATCGATCCCTTTTTTTCCGCTTAGCTGTATCAAAGGAAGTTGATCAATTACTTTATGGTAGTATTCAAGTACGGTAGGCGATATTTGTTCCCCATTTCTATGTTCAGTCAAAAAGGAATAGAGTGTTTCATTCCCTAAATCGCTTAAAAGATAATATCTTTTGGTTTCATCAATGGCTAACAGGTTGGGTACATGGATTTGTTGTGTACGGAAGAAATCGGTAAAAGAAAAAAAAGCTCTGTTTTCTGCAATATCTTGATTATAAACACCGATAATAGTGGGTTTATGTTCAAAAAACATCCTGAAATATAATCTGCTGGAACCTGATTGTGGAATTTTTTCTATTTTTTGACAAGGTGATTGATAATACCTTTCCGCTAATATTTTTAAAGGTGATTCGTTATAGCTCATCATTTAATATTTGCGGCAAAAATAGCTATTTTTTCCGCTTTTTTCTGTCCTCAATTTTTTTTAATTACCTTTGCCGAAAATTTTGGCGGGATTTTGATGTATATTGACCGATTTGTCCGAAATCAGCAGACTGACTGTTGACAAATAATAAGAGCAAAATTTGTCAAACAGTTGTTTAGGCTGAACAGGAAAATTACCGTATTTGCTCAAAAATCATTTTCCCCATACCATCGAACTAAAGATAAAATAAAACCGTTATTAATTGATTCCTCTATAGTAATAGCAAATAGATATATTCCAATGAAACAGAGTAAAATAATCTTTTTTATAGGGTTCACACTTATTTTAGTAAATGCTTGTCGTCAGACTAAAACCAAAGGGGCTGAGGTCTATGCTAATCGACACCTTGCCCTTCAGAGTGAGGTGGTGTTACAAGTTGACAGTTTTTTTCAAGCGGTTAATTACAAACCGTTTGATGCCGCTCTTTTTTATCAGAGTGCCGTGCTAAAAAATGAAGAAAAAAAGATGGAGTTAAATAAGCTGGGTGCTTTTAAAGGCGATAAAACCTTGCAGCTAAGTTCTCTCTCTCTTTTGAATACAATCGATTCTGTTTTAAAAAATGATGGGCAACAGCTGCTTTTGTTGGACCAAGAGGTGTCGCAAAATTATAGTCAAAAAGGTTTAGACCGGATAGACCATCTTTTGGTTTCGTCCTTTATTAAAATTTCAAATGCTCAAATTATTTTTGATTCCGTTTTAACCAAATTTATGGGAAAGTATGGTTATGAAATAGAGATGGATACCAGTACCATTCATTACCAAGATACCGTTACGATTATTCACAAATTATGAAATGTAATTATCATACTCACAGTACTTATTGCGATGGCAAGGAACCGCTGTCTGCTTTTGTGGAACAGGCGATCAAGTTGGATTTCAATCATTTGGGCTTTTCTTCACACGCTCCTATTCCCAACGAAAATGATTTTGCCATCAAGGAGGAAGAGATCCCTACTTATCTGAACGAAATTCAGCAATTAAAAGCACAAAATTTGCCGTTGACTTTGTTTGCCGGCCTCGAATGTGATTTTATTCCCACCATTTCTATTCCCTTTAAACATTTTAAGGAAGAGTACCAGCTTGATTATATGATTGGAGGTGTGCATCTTGTAAAATCCCCTCTTCATAACGAGTTATGGTTTATTGACGGGTCCAAACGGGAAACTTACGACAGGGGATTGGATGAACTCTTTCATCGAAATATACAAAAAGCTGTTACTACGTTTTGGGAACAATCGTTTGAAATGTTGGAAACAGAGCAATTTGACATCATTGCTCATTTAGACAAGATTAAAATGCACAATCAGGATCGTTTTTTTACTCAACAGGAGAGTTGGTATCTTGATTTGGTGGATTATGCCCTTTATTTGATTAAAAAGCATGATGTCATTATTGAAATGAATTCAAGAGGTCTTTACAAAAGTCGTTGCAACTCTTTTTATCCTTCCGATTATATTATCCAGAAAGCAAAAAAACTTTCTATTCCGTTTATTATCAGTAGTGATGCTCATCAATCGGAAGAGCTAAATCTTTATTATGAAGAAGCGATTGCCAAATTAAAAAGTTTTGGAATTGACGAGTTAGTGGCGTTGAGAGAGGGAAAATGGAAAGAATATACTATTTAAAATTTAGAAATGATGTTTTATATTGATACCCACGCACATTTATGTAAGGAATATTATCCAGACACTTTTGAAGAAGTGGTACAACGATCTGTAGAAGCCCATGTTACCCAAATTATTTTACCGGGAGTGAATGCCTCTGGACAAGCTGGTCTTTTGGAAGCAGCCGATTGCTTTCCGGCCCATTTGTTTCCCCTTGTGGGATTGCATCCTACGGATGTTTTTGAGAATTATCGTGAAGAATTAGATCTTTTGAAAGAATTTTTGAAAGATCCCCGCATTATAGGAATTGGGGAAATTGGGATGGATCTATATCATGATAAAACTTTTTTGGCACAGCAACGAGAGGCTTTTTACATGCAACTTGAGTGGGCACGTGATTTACAATTGCCCCTTTCTTTGCATATTAGAAATGCTTATGAAGATTCGATCGAAATTTTAAAGCAATTTGCCGATTGCGGTTTAAAAGGAGTTTTACACTGTTTTTCAGGAGGCATACAAGAGGCCGAATGGGCGATTCAATTTGGCTTTGTTCTCGGAATCGGAGGTGTCGTGACTTTTAAGAATAGTAAATTGCAAGAAATTGTCAAAGCAGTGGGATTACAACATATTGTACTGGAAACGGATGCTCCTTTTCTGGCACCCGTGCCTTTCCGGGGAAAAATCAATGAAAGTACTTATATTCCTTTGATTGCCGATAAGATAGCCTCTATCTTTGAGATTTCTACGGAAGAAGTAATGAGGGCGACTACCGATACGGCACGGAAGATTTTTGCCAAGTTGCCGTAATCAATGGATGATCATATTATTATCGTTGCTATTCATTAGCAGTAACAAGAATAAAATTGCGATGTTTAGCTGGAATAAAATTGGGTTTCATTTCTTGAATTTAATTTCTAAATGAATGATTGGCCAGCACTTGTTTGGAAGGGGTTATCTTTTGAAAAAAGTCGTATCTTTGCAACTCTTTAAATAATTAAGATTTGAAAACATTAGAACAATATTTTCAGCAAGTTACAGCTGATAGAGAACCAAAAAATTTATATGCGCCCATTGATTATATTTTATCACAGGGAGGTAAACGGATTCGTCCCAAATTGGTATTTTTAAGTGTTGAACTTTTTGGAGGGGAGCTTGAACAAGCAATTTACCCGGCAGCAGCTTTCGAAATGTTGCATAATTTCACTTTGATTCATGATGATATTATGGATGATGCTCCCATTCGCCGGGGAAAAGAAACCGTTTATAAAAAATGGAGTAGCAATATTGCCATATTATCGGGAGATGCATTGGCTACCATGGCTTTGCAGCAACTCTTGCTTACACCGTGTGAAAGTGCGAAAATTTTAAAAATGTCGGCTCTTTTTGCTCAAACTTCTTTAGAAGTATGCGAAGGTCAACAATATGACCTTAATTTTGAAACTTCCGACCAAGTTACCATTCAAGATTATATAGAAATGATTCGTTTGAAAACGGCTGTTATGTTGGCAGGCTGTTTGAAAGTCGGGGCTATACTTGCTGGTGCTGATGAGGAAAGTCAGGAAAGTATCTATCGCTTTGGAATCAACCTTGGAATTGCGTTTCAATTAAAGGACGATTTATTAGATGTCTATTCTGATAATACGGTTTTTGGAAAGGTAAATGGAGGTGATATCAAAGTAAATAAAAAAACATATCTCTATCTTAACGCTTTGGAACAAGCCAATCCGGAACAGAAAAAAGAACTTTTACACTATTTTTCTTCTATTGATTTTAATTTTGATGAAAAATTTGCAGCCGTTAAAAAGATTTATGCTGATTTACAAATCAAGGAACAAACGGAAAAATCGGTAGAACAATATATTCAACAGGCCTTATTGGATCTGGAAAAAATCTCGGCTGAAAAAACAAAAAAAGAGGAACTCAAACAAATGGCCTTGGAGTTTGCCAATAGAATTAAATAGATGAATCCTTTCCTTCAAAAGAGATCATATATTATTATGGCACTGATGTTTATATTAGCTGTCATTTACTTAATACGCCTCTTCTTTTTACAGGTAATGGATGATTCCTATCAAGAAGAAGCGCAAAAAAATGCATTGCGTCATATTACGGAACACCCTGCTAGAGGATTGATATATGATAGAAATGATTCTTTATTGGTATTTAATGATGCGGCTTATGACTTGATGATTGTGCCCAATGAACTTAGAAGTTTTGATACAGCTGATTTGTGCCGTATTTTGGATATTACGGTGGAAGAGATGCTTAAAAGAATAGAAAAAGCTTCCCGTTATTCCAAGATTATTCCTTCTCTTTTCGAGCAACAGATGTCGAAAGAAGATTATGGTTATTTACAAGAAAAACTATATAAATTCCCCGGATTTTTTGTTCAAAACCGTACCTTGCGTTCTTATCCGGAACCGTTGGCAGCTCATATTTTAGGATATGTGGGGGAAGTGAATCAGGATATTCTGGAAAATGATCCCTATTATCAAATGGGCGATTATGTTGGTATTAGCGGTATTGAAAAGGCTTATGAACAGGAATTAAGAGGAGTGAAAGGGAAGAGAGTGGTATTGGTTGACGTATATAACAGAGAAAAAGGAAGCTATAACAATGGAGAGGAAGATGTGAGACCGGTTTCGGGAACATCACTCTGGAGTACCTTGGATTTAACCTTGCAACGATATGGCGAGATGTTGATGTCGAATAAAAGAGGCAGTATTGTGGCCATTGAGCCTGCTACAGGCGAAATTTTGTGTATTGTGTCAAGTCCTTCGTATGATCCGAATCTTTTGGTGGGAAAAGCCCGCAGTAAAAACTATGTGATGCTGATGCACGACAGCATTAGAAAACCTCTTTTTAATCGTGCTTTGATGGCCATGTATCCGCCAGGTTCCACCTTTAAACTGGCCAATGGTTTAATTGCGCAGGAAGAGGGCGTTTTAGCTGCCTCTTCTGTTTATTATTGTCCGGGAGGATATA
>JAVWBZ010000105.1:0-5862 GCA_036649255.1 Bacteroidales bacterium | reverse complement strand
AAGTTGCGGATTTAAGATTCCGGGCAAGAAAATCGTGATTAATATGGCTCCGGCCGATATTCGTAAAGAGGGTTCTGCTTATGATCTTACGTTGGCTATTGGAATTTTGATAGCCTCGGAACAGATACAAGGAGCCAGCAGAGTGGAAAATTATTATATCATGGGAGAACTTTCTTTAGATGGGCGGTTGCAACCGGTTAGAGGTGCTTTGCCGATGGCCATAGAAGCTAAACGGCAGGGGAAACGAGGTATTATTTTGCCTGTTCAAAATGCCCGTGAGGCTGCTATTGTGGGCGATATTGAAGTGCTTGGGGTGGAGAATATTAAACAGGTAGTGGATTTTTTTGATCAGTCGGTTCCGATTACTCCCACCACCATCAATACCAGAGAGGAATTTCAGCGAAGTTTAAGTGAATATGAATTTGATTTTTCGGATGTGAAAGGGCAGGAAAATATTAAACGCGCTTTGGAAATTGCCGCCGGTGGGGGACACAATGCCATCTTAATAGGCCCCCCCGGTTCCGGTAAAACCATGTTGGCGAAACGATTACCTTCTATTTTACCTCCGTTGACTTTGAATGAAATTCATTCGGTTGCCGGTAAAATGAGTCGTTATGCTTCGTTGATTTCGATACGTCCGTTTCGGTCGCCGCATCACACCATCAGCGATGTGGCATTGGTGGGAGGAGGTACTCATCCGCAACCAGGTGAAATATCATTGGCACACAATGGAGTGTTGTTTTTGGACGAATTGCCAGAGTTTAAAAGAACTGTGCTTGAGGTAATGCGCCAACCTCTGGAAGAACGAAAAGTGACCATTTCCCGTTCTAAATACTCGGTCGATTTTCCAGCTTCGTTTATGTTTATTGCGGCCATGAATCCTTGTCCGTGCGGTCATTATAATCATCCTAAAATAGAATGTACCTGTGGCCAGGGAGTGGTGCAACGTTATCTCAATAAGGTGTCGGGTCCCTTAATGGATAGAATTGATATTCATGTGGAAGTAATACCGGTTAGCCATGAAGAGTTGGTATCCTCTCGAAAGATAGAACGAAGCGAAGAAATTCGTAAACGTGTCATCGCAACCAGAATGATACAGAAAGAAAGATTTAAGAATCATCCCGGTATTTTTTGCAATGCACAGATGAGTAACAGGATGGTACAACAGTTTTGTGAAATTTCATCCGAGGGGCAAAAACGTTTGAAGCTTGCCATGGAAAAGTTGGGATTATCGGCTCGAGCCTTCGATAGAATCTTGAAAGTGGCCCGTACCATTGCCGATTTGGACGAATCTTTCGATATTGAAATGGATCATCTTTCCGAAGCCATTCATTTTAGGAGCCTTGATAGAGATAATTGGGGGAGATGATCAGCGATGTTGAATAATGTATTCCGACATCATTCGGTAAATGATTTGAAGCGCTGGCGAATCCAATGAAGCTAATTGTTTTTGCATAATACCGAAATCTTCTCTCACGGCTGGCCCTGTTTGTGCTTCGACAGGAGTGAGATTTCGAGTTTTATTCAGCGTGTTTTGTAATAAGGGGAGTATGATTTCCCAATTGATATGCTGCTTTTGCAAAATGTCATGTGCAATGGTATACAATGCATTGGTGAAATTGGATGCAAAAACGGCTGCCAAATGAAGTGTAAATCGTTGTTCCTCATTAATTAAATAGCTTCTTGGAGAAAGCCGGAGAGCGAAATCAAGAAGTTCTGTGTCTGTTTCTTGCCGATTTCCTTCAACACAAAGCGGAACCTCCATTTGATTAAAATCCATGGTTTTTGAAATGGTTTGATAAGGATAAAGCACCCCGAAGTTTTGAGCGTGATGCTGGAAAATCTTAAGCGAAACAGAACCTGCTGTGTGAACAGCGAATGGTAAGATCGTGGGGATTGTTTTTAAAATATCCTCATAAAGATCATCTTTTAATGAAAATAGAAAAAGATCACTTTGAAAAGATAAATCTTTGAGATGATCAATGGCTTGTGCCTGATAGATTGATGCAATGGCTTGCGCATGTTCAAGCTGTCGACTATAAATCTGGACAATGCGAATGCCAGCTATGGATGCCTGATGAGCAAACCAAGATGCTACATTTCCCGAACCGATGATGGTTATATTTTGAATCATGGCGACAAAAATACAAATATATTTTAATTTGTATTTTGTTTTTATGCATGAGCGATAACGCCTTTTTTGTCATTATTTTTCATGTCATGCTGAACACTTTACTTTTTACTTTGAGATAGACCTCTTTTTAGATATATTTTTTTAAGTAAGATGAATTTAATTGTAATATGTCAAATGCCTGAAAAAACAAAGTAAACAAGAAGAATTTTATGAATTTCCTCTCATTTTATCATCTATAATTCATAATTAAATTGTATTTTTGCAGCCAAATTTATAGAATACCTGAAAATTATGAGCAACGAAAAATTATTCAATGAATTTCCTCCGGTATCTACCGAGCAGTGGGAAGAGCTTATTAATAAAGATTTAAAAGGGGCTGATTACGAAAAAAAATTGGTTTGGAGAACCGATGAAGGTTTTAAGGTTCGCCCATATTATAGAGCAGAAGATCTTGACAAAGTAGATTATTTAAATTCGCTTCCCAATGAATTTCCGTATACCCGGGGTATAAAAAATCATGATAACCACTGGGAAATTGTGCAGGAAATAACAGAAGAGAATTTGGTGAAAGCCAATGAAATTGCTTTGGAATCAGTGGAAAGAGGAGCTACGGTGGTGGCGCTAAATACTAAAAATGTAACTGATTATTCGGCCCTTGCCACATTGCTTGCCGGGCTTGATATTGAAACAGTGGGAGTGCAGTTTTGTCATGCTCAGAATTATGTTGAATTGATGAGATTTTTTGTTGAATATCTCCATCAAAATAAAATCAATAAAGAAAATGTACAGGGAAGTCTTGACTTTGATCCGATTGTCTATTTCTTGAAAAGAACTAAATTCTATCGTTCTCAGGAAGAGGATATGAACGAAATGATCACTTTGATTGACATGGCAAGTGATATGCCTCATTTTAAAGTGTTAAACATAAATGGTTTGGCTATGCATAATGCAGGTTCTACCATTGTACAGGAAGTTGGGTATGCTTTGGGAATTGCCAATGAGTATTTTGCTTATGGAATTGAAAAAGGAATGACCATTGAAAAAATAGCCTGTAATACACAAGTAACTTTATCGGTAGGTTCCAATTATTTTATGGAAATTGCAAAATTGAGAGCTGTTCGTTTGTTGTGGTCCACCGTTGTAAATCAGTATAAACCTGCTTGTGATTGTGCTTATAAATTACATATCAATACGGTAGCTTCTTCTTGGAATAAAACATTGTATGATCCTTATGTCAACATGCTAAGAAGTACAACGGAGGGAATGGCAGCTGCTATTGGCGGTGCCGATTCCATTTCACTAAAACCTTTTGATCTTGTTTTTAAAGAAGACGATGAATTTTATCGCAGAATTAGTCGTAATATACAAGTTATCTTGAAGGAAGAATCTTACTTCGATAAAGTACTGGATCCTGCAGCCGGTTCGTATTATATTGAAAATCTAACTGATTCAATTGCTGAACATGCGTGGAAATTATTTCAACATGTGGAAGAAAAAGGCGGTATAATTGAATTGATCAAGCTGGGAGAAGTAAAAGTGGAAATAGAAAAAAGTTGTCAAAAAAGAGATATGGATATTGCAACCCGTAAATATATTTTATTGGGAACCAATCAATATCCCAATACAGGAGAAATGATGTTGGATAAAGTGGAACGTCGTTTTACCTATGACAGTATTGGATTGAGAAGTTATCGCGGAGCTGCCGCTTTTGAAGATATTCGTTTGGAAACAGAACGTTATGCCAAAAAGCAGGCACGGCCGAAAATATTTTTAATGAAAATAGGGAATTTGGCTATGCGTCAGGCGCGGGCAGGATTTATTACCAATTTCTTCGGATGTGCCGGTTATGAAATGATAGAAACCGCCGGTTACAAAACGGTAGAAGAGGGCGTAAAAGCTGCTTTTGATGCCAAAGCCGATCTAATAGTATTATGCAGTTCAGATGAAGAATATGCTACTTTAGGGGTAGAAGCTGCCAAGCTGATCAAAATGCAAAATGCTCATATTCCGGTAGTGGTAGCTGGGAATCCGGTAGAAGCTGTAGAGGTTTTGAAAAATGCTGGTGTGGATGATTTTATACACGTGAAAACCAATGTATTGGAATCGCTAAGAAGCTATAATGAACGTTTATTAAAATAGTAGTGAAACGAGCGATAGCCTTGATTAGAAATTTTTCTTTTGTTCTTATAGGTTTGATGTTTGCCTGCAATTCGCCTCGAAACGAATCTGCAGGCAACTTCTTTCAATGGACAGATTCTTACGGTCGTGAGGTAAAATTGTCACATGAGCCGCAACGTATTATTTCCCTTTCACCAAGTATTACCGAAATGATTTTTTTGCTGCAAGCGGAAGAAAAGCTGGTGGGAATATCGGACTATTGTCAATATCCTCCCGAAACCAATAAAATTAAGAGAGTAGGAGGATTGCAAAACATAAATGTTGAAAGCTTGTTGGCTCTTCAACCGGATGTAGTTTTAATTGGTTCCATTGTTCCTAAAAAAGAGGTGGAGATGATGGAGAAAATGGGAATAAATGTCATTGCCATTAAAGAGGAGACTAAAATAGAAGGATTGTTCAGTGCTCTAAAAGTGTTGGGAGATATTACAAATAGAAAACAATTGGCACAAGATAAAACGATTGAATTTCACCAAAAATTAGCTACTATAACCATCGAAAATATTTCGGAAGATCAGCGTAAAAAAGTTTATTATGTGGTTGGGTTTGGCGACGCCGGTGATTTTACCGCACCGGGAAATTCGCATATTCATGAAATAATTACCATGGCCGGTGGCCATAATGTGGGAAGTGAACTCACCACTTGGAATATAAGTAGGGAGTATTTGTTCGAAACAGATCCTGATATTATTATCATTAGAAAAGAAAATTATGATCAATTTATGAAAACATATCCCTATACCTTGCTGAATGCAGTGAAACAAAGTCATGTTTATCCTATTGAATCGGGCTGGATTGATATTGTATCACCGCGTAATATATGGGCGGTGAAGTATTTAAACGATAAAATTTTGCTGTAATGATTTTCTTAATTCTCCATGAATGAAGAGAATGGAATCACTGAGAACGATTTATTAGGTTGCTTGTCTGATGACAGTTTTTATATTATTTTCAATTATATTGTTTTGTTAGAATCTAAAAAAAAGAGTTGAAAATCCGTGGATTTTCAACTCTTTTTTGAATAAATTCCCTACTTTTATTTTCTCATATAAGGAAATTCTTTTCCAGGAAAATAGGCTTGAGAACCTAACATTTCTTCAATGCGCAACAATTGGTTGTACTTGCAAATTCTGTCGGTACGGCTTGCCGATCCTGTTTTAATTTGGCCTGTACTTAAAGCAACGGCCAAATCGGCGATGGTAGTATCTTCGGTTTCACCAGAACGATGCGACATCACAGCAGTATACCCGTTTTTATGAGCCATATTAACGGCATTGATTGTTTCGGTTAAAGTTCCAATTTGATTTACTTTAATTAAAATAGAATTGGCTACTCCTTGTTGAATTCCTTGGGTTAATCTTTCTACATTGGTAACAAAAAGATCATCCCCTACTAATTGAATGGTATCTCCAAGCTGTTCGGTTAAAAGCTTCCAACCATCCCAATCATCCTCTGCCATACCGTCTTCAATAGAAACAATGGGGTATTTTTTAGTCCATTCAACCCAATAATCTACCATTTGTGCAGGAGTTAATTTATCGCCAGTTGATTTG